>JANOGE010000070.1:0-4066 GCA_031414035.1 Chitinophagaceae bacterium
ATATCTTTACCCAGTCGTTGCATGTAGGCTATCAAAGCAATTACTTCCCGGTTTGCCGGCACTTCAATACCTTCAATTTTTAAGTTGATGCGGATACTGTTTGCCTGTGTCATCAGATCTTTATTGGCCTGGTTTTCGTATCCTTTATCATAAGGCACACCCAGAGAACGCATGGCATTAATTTTTGCAGCAGTGGCAGATGTATCTATATTTTGTGTTATCATAAATGGATAAGAAGGCATGATTGATCCTTCACTCATAGAAGATGGTTCCCTGAAATGCCGGAAATGCCAGCCATCTGATTTTTTCAGGTTACCCGTTCCTTCCCTGGCCAGGTCGGGACCCGTACGCTTGCTACCCCATTGAAATGGTTTATCATACACAAACTCACCGGCTTTTGAATATTCACCATAACGTTCTGTTTCACTCCGGAAAGGGCGTATCATTTGTGAGTGACAGGTATAACAGCCTTCCCGCACATAAATATCCCTGCCCTGTAACTCAAGCGGTGTATAGGGTTTAACGCTGCTGATGGTTGGTACATTTGATTTTATCATGAACGTTGGTACTATCTCTATTATACCCCCAATTAATATCACTACCAAACTGAGAATCATAAATTGAATGGGCTTTCTTTCAATTACCCGGTGCCAATGTTCGCCTGAATGTTTTACATATTCTTTAGCCAATGGCACTGCTTCGGCCTCTTCGTTGGCAACCAGTTGCCCTTTTTTTACAGTTTTATAAATATTGTAAAACATGATAAAAACACCGGTTAAATACAAGGTGCCACCAATGGCACGCATGGTGTAAAATGGTTTCATGTATGTTACCGTTTCTAAAAAAGTATATTTTAACTGACCGGCTTCGGTAAATTGTTTCCACATCAGGCTTTGCTGTATGCCTGCCCAATACATGGGTATAGCATAAAATAAAATACCCAGTGTAGCCAGCCAAAAATGGTTGCTGGCTAATTTTTTTGAGTACAGATCGGTTTTAAATATCCGTGGTATCAGCCAGTACAGCACACCAAAGGTTAACATACCGTTCCAGCCTAATGCACCAACGTGTACGTGGGCAACAATCCAGTCGGTATAATGCGCCACGGCACTCACACTCTTTAATGAAAGCATCGGCCCTTCAAAAGTTGCCATACCATAAGCGGTAACTGCCACCACCATAAATTTCAAAATAACATCATCCCTGACCCGGTCCCAGGCGCCACGTAAAGTGAGCAGGCCATTGATCATACCACCCCAGCTTGGGAATATCAGCATAACTGAAAAAACAATACCCAATGATTGGGCCCAGTTTGGAAGTGCTGTATATAATAAATGGTGAGGCCCTGCCCAGATGTATAAAAATATCAATGACCAGAAGTGAATGATAGAAAGACGGTAAGAATAAACCGGACGATTGGCCGCTTTTGGTAAAAAATAATACATCAGGCCCAGGTAAGGTGTTGTTAAAAAGAAAGCAACGGCATTATGACCATACCACCATTGCACCAGTGCATCCTGTACACCTGAGTACCAGCTGTAACTATGAAGCCAGGAATAGGGCAATTGCCCGGAGCGTACAATATGAAGAACGGCTACGGTTACAAAAGTGGCTATGTAAAACCAGATGGCTACGTACAGATGTTTCTCTCTTCTTTTAATGATGGTACCAAACATGTTCCATCCAAACACAACCCAAATGATGGTGATGGCCAGATCAATGGGCCAGATCAGTTCTGCATATTCTGCACCTTGTGTTAACCCGATGGGCAATGTTATGGCTGCAGCAACAATAATTAATTGCCAGCCCCAGAAATGGATATTGCTCAGTTTATCACTAAACATACGTGCTTTACACAGGCGCTGTAACGAGTAGTAAACACCCATAAAAATACCATTGCCCACAAAAGCAAAAATTACGGCATTGGTATGCAGCGGACGCAAGCGGCCAAATGAACCATACTGTGTAATATTCATTTGGGGAAATATGAGTTGCAAAGCCACCCATAAACCCGCCAGCATACCAACAGCTCCCCATAGGATTGTAGCATAAGCAAAATTCTTAACTATTCTATTGTCGTAATAAAATTTTTCTAGCTGCATGTGATTATTTGGTTTGGGTTATTGTTTTTGGAGTTGAAGGAGTTGAAGGTTTTTTTATTTCATCATCAAATAATATGCGGATGGATGGTGTATAATCATCATCAAACTGGCCTTTGTTAACGCTCCATAAAAAAGCTGCCAGGAAACCGCCTGCAACAAAAATACTGATGCCTATTAAAACGAATAATGCGCTCAAATAAGATGATTTAAATTGATTGCCAAAAATACCCGCAGTATTATTTTTTGAACCTGATAAATATCAAATCAAAATATGATTTTAATCATGCTCAATTCATTAACCCTTTATAATCCCTTTTTACGGGCAATAAATGAAGATAATAAGCTTACGAAAAGTACAATACTGATACTGCTTGCCGGCATAAGTATGGCCGCTATCATCGGTGAAAGAACACCCTGCACGGCAAAAGACAACCCAACAGCATTGTATAAAATGGAGAGTATAAAACTGGCCAGCACAATGTTTTTACCTGCCCGGGCATAGCTGATGAACTTATTCAGTAACAATACCTTACTGCCATCGAGTATGGCATCGCTTGCCGGTGAAAATTGGGCTGAATTTTCAGATACTGCCACCCCAACCTGGCTCTGCATTAATGCCCCGGCATCATTTAACCCATCACCCAGCATTAATACATTTCTGCCTTGCTGTTGCAGGTTTTTAATAAAATCGAGTTTTTGCTGCGGAGATTGATTAAAACAAAGTTGCGTATCCGGGCCAAATATTTTTGTAAGGTTTGCGTTTTCTGAATCGTTGTCACCGGATAATACAACCATTTTATTTCCTTGATGCCGGATATCTGTAACCATTTCCGCTATACCTTTTCTGTACTGATTTTGTACGCTGAATTTACCAACATGAATATGATCAAGCATTACATGGACTGAGGTGCCCGTATCTTCATTAATAAGCTCATGATCTGTCCGTATAAAATTTGCGGAACCCATTTTAACCGGAATACCCTGTACTATGGCATCAAGGCCTTGACCCGTAAATTCTTTAAACCGGTTAACCGTTAATAGTTTATCCGTATTATCTTTTATAGATGCATCAATAATTTTACTTAATGGATGTGATGATTGCTTACTTACCGTTTTTATAATCGCCAGTTCCCTGTCTGAAAGTGGTACGCCTTCATAATTTACCATTGCCCCATTGCTTTGAGTGATGGTGCCGGTTTTGTCAAATACAACGGTGTTTATTTTAGCCAGGGATTCTATTACACCGGCATTTTTAAAGTAGCATTTATTACGGCCAAAGATCCTGAGCATGTTGCCATAAGTAAAAGTTGCAGAAAGTAACAGTGAACAGGGGCAGGCAACTATCAAGACAGCTGTAACAGCCGGTAATATTTTAGCCGTATCAAAAACCGACCAGAATAGTACAGTGACCAGGGCTATAGATAACAATACCATAGTAAAATAACGGCTCCAGGGATGAATAAATGATCTCTCTTCATTCTTTTTACCGCTGAAGATGTCGTTATTCCAGAGTTGGGTGATATAACTTTGGGATGGTTCTTTAATAATCTCCAGTTCTATTGCACTGCCCATCTGTTTACCCCCGGCATAAATCAATTCACCTTTCCGTTTTTCAACAGCTTCATTTTCACCGCTTACAAAACTATAATCAATATTGGCTGTACCCTTCATCAGTACTGCATCTGCCGGTATCATTTCTTCGTTACGGATGATGATGCGGTTTGATTTTTGAAGTTGTGTAACCGGAATATTTTTTTCGATACCGGCTTCGATGACTGTAACACCCAGCGGAAAATAAGAACGGTAATCCCTGTCGAATGAAAAGGAATCGTAGGTTTTATTTTGAAACCAGCGGCCGATAAGCATGAAGAAAACAATACCAGAGCCGGAATCGAGATACCCTGCTCCATGCCCGCTGATGATCTCATAGTAACTTTTGTAAGAAGTTATTATGAGATCATCAG
>JANOGE010000071.1:0-5371 GCA_031414035.1 Chitinophagaceae bacterium
GCCTCGGCTTCGATGAGGCTTCCGGGAACTTCCAGCAGGACAACTTCAGCCGCGGCGGCTGCAGCAAGGACTCGATCCGCGCCGACGCCTGGGACAACGCCCTCGGCGGGAGCCTGAACAACGCCAACTTCGGCACCCCGGCGGAATCAACCACCTGCGCCGGTAGCCCGCGGCCGCGGATGCAGCAGTACCTCTGCCGCTTCGGCGCCTCATGTCGCCAATAGGTGATGCATTTACAAGATTGCCACCCATGGTAGCCATATTGCGGATAGGTGTGGAAGAAATAAGCCTGATATATTTCTGCAGGTCCGGAAAGAATCCCTGTATTAATTCCGATTCAGCAAATGCGGTTACCGTAACTGCTGCACCAATATGACATTGCCCGTTTTCAAAATTTATTTCCTGCAGATGGCCGGCATCAAACAAATGTTTGACTTCCGATTTTTTCACTGTTAACGCTTTTTGTACAATCAGATCTGTTCCGCCACCAAGTATTAATTTATGTATCACCGGGTTGAATACCGTTGATGCGGTATTTATTTTTTCTCTTAATTGCGTAAGCCTGTCATTTATATATAAAAAATAAACCGGTATAAATTTTTTCTCAACCAACCAGGCAATTGTTTCCTGACTGGGTTTGTCATTTATTTTTTCAGAAAGAACAGCGGCTGCCCTTTCAATGGATTTATAACCGGTGCACCTGCAAATATTTCCATCAATGGCAGCAATGGCATCATCATATTGTTTTGCAGAATCATTTAAAACAAATCCGGTAAAAGACATCACAAAACCAATGGTACAAAATCCGCATTGTGTGCCGTTGGTATCTGCCATTGCCTGCTGCACCGGAGATAATACTTTTATACCCTGCCTGTCCGGCAGAGAGGGCATATTGATCCCTTCAACCGATAGAATATGTTTGCCATGTGCATTACCCAGGGGCATCAGGCAACCCGTCATAGAACGATAGATCAGTTTATGGTTTTCAAAATCACCAACCAGAATGGTGCAGGCACCGCAATCCCCTTCACGGCACCCTATCTTGGTTCCTGTTAATCTTTTATGATACCGCACAAAATCCAGTACTGTACTGCCGGATAACAGTTCTGTTTCAACTAACTGGTCATTTAAAATAAATTGAATCATCAATACTCAATTTTATTGGGGCTTGATTTCCATTTTTCAAAAGCTTCCATCGCTTTTTCTCTCAGTATTTGCCTGGTAAAGAGTTTTCTTTCTTCAAGGGGTTTTGCTATTTCTTCGTAAATAAATTTATCATCAAACTGAATGGCAGCTGCGTCTTCTTTACTGTTTGCATAATATAATTTATCGGGCCTGGCCCAGTAAATAGCGCCCAGGCACATGGGGCAGGGTTCGCAACTGGTATAAATTTCGCAGCCGTTTAACTGAAAGGTTTTTAGGGCCTTACAGGCTTTTCGTATAGCCACTACTTCAGCATGTGCGGTAGGGTCATTGCTGGAAGTTACCTGGTTGGAGCCGCGTGCAATGATCTTTCCGCCCTTTACCACTATAGCCCCAAAGGGCCCGCCTTTCAGTTTTTCTACATTAACAACAGAAATGCGGATAGCCTTTTTCATAAATTTCTGAGCTTCCTTATTCATGTAATTGATTTTAATTTTAACGCGGCACTGGAAGTTGCCGGCATAATTATGGAGATTAATAAGCAAGCAGCAAAAGTGAAGCAACAATAAAAATAACAAATTGCCTGTAAGCCAACAAAAATCCTTCTTTTAAAACAAAGGGCATTTAAGAATTTAAAGTCTTGCTAAACCCCGTTTATTATATTTGCGTAATGGTAGGTTCAATTCTTTTTATACATGAATACCGGATATAAAAATTTACCTGGGGAACAACGCCTGTCTGCAGTTCAGCGACTGACCGCATTGTGGGCATTTGCAGAATCGGGTTTGGGAGGCATAATGCATGCCTTGCAAATACCGTTTACGGGTTTGGTTATTGGAGGAATGGCGGTTATAATCATTAGTCTTATATCGGAAATTTCGGAACGGGATCATAAACAGTTATTGAGAAGCGCACTGATTGTGCTTATTGTAAAAGCCATGGTCAGTCCCAACACGCCTTTCCCGGCATATATTGCCGTATCCTTTCAGGCATTACTTGGTTATACCCTGTTCAGGCTTTTACGGGTACATTTTTTCAGCATTTTGTTATTAAGCACCATGGCCATGCTGGAGTCTGCCATTCAAAAATTACTCATTCTTACCTTATTCTTTGGAAGGTCTTTTTGGAAAGCAACCGATGATATGCTGACGTTTATTGCAAATCAATTTGGCATTTCCTCCTCCAACGGAAGTCAATGGGTTATTGCAATTTATTTACTTATTTATATAGCTGGTGGTTTTTTTACAGCCTGGATGGCCTTTAAAATCACCAGAGGGTTTTCTAGTGAGAATGAGAATTCTGCTTTACATAATGGATTAATTATCAATAAGGGGATTTTTACAGAGGATCTGTCCAAAAAGAAAACCATTTATTACAAATTAGGGATACTGATATTGGTACTGGTTACTTTATCCGTTATATTATTTGTTTTTGCGGCTGATACAAATCAGGGCTGGCTGGCTGTATTAAAAACTACAAGCTGGACAATCTCTGTTATTTTAATCTGGTTTATGCTTATTGGTCCATTATTTACAAGAGGTATAAAAAAATGGCTGCAAAAAAAAGAAAGCAGGTATAGTGATGAAGTATTAAATATTTTATCCTTTTTACCGGTACTTCGGCAGCTTACAGGTTTGGCCTGGCAAAAAAGTAAACTGTATACAGGTTTAACCCGATGGAATTTCTTTTTTTCCGCAATCATTCATTTAACACTTACTTATTCTGAAACGGCTATACCGGGTAATTCTTTTAAAGAGCAGGCATGAGTATAATCATCTTCTCCGGGCCGATACACAGTGGTAAAACAACAGCATTACTGCAGTGGTGTAACCGGCAAAAGAACATCTATGGAATTTTAATGCCGGATATAAACGGCAGCAGGAAAATACTGGATATTAATACAAAGGAAGTATTTGACATAGAATGTACGGATTTGGAAAACACGAAAGAACCAGTGACAACAATCGGTAAATTTAATTTTTACACTGCCGCTTTTAAAAGAGGCAACTCGATCTTAATAAATGCGCTTACGAATAATCCGGATTGGCTGATCATTGATGAAGCCGGTAAACTGGAGCTGGATGGAAAGGGATTTTATGATGCCCTGAGTAAAATAACCGGTGTGTATCTGAACAAAAAAAATAAAAGTAATTTATTAATTACGGTAAGAGACAGTTTATGTGAAGAAGTTATCCTTTTTTTAAAACTAAAGGAGTACAGAGTGATTAACCGGCTGGAAGAATTAAGGTAGCTGTTTTAAAATATTATATTATTCATGCATTACCAATATAGGCATTTTGCTATGATATGACAAGGTTTTAGTGCGGCTGCCGCTTAATAATTTACTGATGAATGAATGATTTTTCTGAATGACAATGATCAGGTCAATATTCCTGCTTTCGGCAAATAAATTTATAGCTTCATCAACATCATATAACCTCATAAAATAAAATTCAGGTTTATACTCAGCAAACATTTGTTTGAGTGCCTGTTTTTCTTTTTCATAATTTTCTGTCAGCGAAATATAATGTTCGTTATCAACATTTACAATGTGTAACTGCGGATTAAACACATCCAGGAAATCTTTGATCAGTACAGATGGAGTAGTATTTAAAGTGCTTTTAAAATCAGAAGTAAGCATCACATTTTTAAGCGGCTTAAAATCTGCATGTTCAGGAACAATTAAAACCGGGCATACTTTTCTTTCGGCCATCTTTAACGTATTACTTCCAAAAAATACCTGTGCAATAGCAGATTTACCGGTGATTCCCATGATCACCAGGTCAGCTTTACGGTGACGGGCTATTCTTTCCAATCCATCCACAAAATCAGCTTCTTCATGAATCATTATCTCTATATCAACTATATAATTCTTTAATAAGTCTTTTTTTAAATGCCCAAGCATTTCTGAAGCATATGCTGCTTCAGCAGGTTTTACGTAACCGTGATATAAAACCATATTAACCCCAAAATGACCGGTTAATAACTGAGAGGCATATTTAGCGGCATGTATTGAGGTTACGGAAAAATCGACTGGAACAATAACTGTATTCATATTATTGGCTTTAGTTTCAAATACTATACAAACTTAGTTTATTTATGCGCATTATTCAAGAGTTGATTTTATATCTTTGCCCCCAATGGCCCAAAAAAAATTACAACGGTTTTCTGATATAAAGACGTTTTCAAATGTGCTGGAATACCCTGTGAATATCAAAGGTAAATGGAAGAATTATTTTAAGAATGATAACCCCCTGGTGCTGGAACTGGCCTGTGGCAGGGGAGAATATACAATTGGACTGGCAAAGTTATACCCTGACCAAAACTTTATTGGCATTGATATCAAAGGAAACCGGATGTATATCGGCGCAAAAAAATGCCTGGCCGAAAATATCATCAATGCTGTTTTTTTACGCACCCAAATTGAAAAGCTACCTGACTATTTTACAACCGGGGAAGTAACTGAAATATGGATCACTTTTCCCGATCCGCAGCTTCGGATTTCAAAAGCAAAAAAACGGTTAACACATCCCCGTTTTTTACGGCTTTACCAACAGGTATTAAAACCGGGTGGATGTATTCATCTTAAAACAGACTCTCCCGACTTATACCTTTTTACCAAAAAGGTGGCAGAAATGTATAGTTTAAATATTAATGAAGATCATAATGATGTATATAATGAGCCGGGTATAAATGATGAATTGAGGATAAAAACACATTATGAAAGTCTGGACATAGCTCAAAGTAAAAAAATACATTACCTGAAATTTACATTACCGCCTGAAATAAAAAATATGGATGACCAATTACAGGAAATATTGCGACATGAAGAATAATTTTATCGAAGGAACTGATTTTTATTACAATGAACAGGGCTATATCGTCCTTACCGCTAAATACCATTTAGAAAGGGGGCATTGCTGTGGTAATGGCTGCAGGCATTGCCCCTATCAATACAAAAATGTTCCTGAACCAAAACGAAACGAACTGGTCTCCCCAACTCCTCCCGGGGAGGGGCTTTAGAACTTCAAAATAAATTGTATCTTTTCTGATATGAAAAAGAAAGTGAAAAAGGCAGCGGCAAAAGAAATTCCTAAAAATACCCTTAAGGAATATAGTTTTTTTCAGGATGTGTATGAAGTAGTGAGGCAGGTACCCAAAGGAAAGGTTACTTCTTATGGAGCCATTGCGGCTTACCTTGGTACTAAACTAAGTGCCCGTATGGTTG
>JANOGE010000072.1:0-20750 GCA_031414035.1 Chitinophagaceae bacterium
TTCTTTGTTGACCTTGGTGGTATTTTTGACCTGGGTGATGCTCCACGCCAGGGCCCTACACATGCCGAAGATGGTTTAAAATGTTTGAACGTGTCAACCATCGCCATTGAAGTTGATGTAAAGACCTTGCAGAAAGACCGTAAAACGGTGAGCCAGGCGGCCAATATTCTTGATCCCAATTTTGTGATCGGTGTTTGGGCATCGGCTGAAAGGCAAAAGATCAGGGTATTAAATGAAGTTTCTGATGGTGGTCGCGGCAATCATGGTACCACTACTTATTATGACGGAAGGGCAGAATCATTCTCCGGTCCCTGGATACAGGTATCAAGATTGGGGATGCCATTAACAAATGAAGCCGTTATTCCTATTGGGGAAAAAGATCTTTGGAACAGGTTAACACCTTACCAGGACCTTGACAGGCTGAATAAATTCGGTAATTATTTTTATAATCCCGAACTGGCTTTATATATGGATGATGCACAATTCGGTGGTGCCGTACCCGCTTTTGCTCCGTTAAGGGTGCAAAAAAATTCTTTGGGAGCGTTTGGCTTTGGTAACGGGCAAAACGGTTTGTATCCTTTAAAAGGAAATGCTGCTTTAAATGGAACCGCTTTAAGTGAAGCAAACTTCGGAGGTTTATTATTACCGGGTCCGGGCAAGCCCCGTTCGGTGGATCTATGGCCGATCTTCCATACCGGCGTTCCAAACTTAAAGCCTTATCAACTGGCAACAGGCAAGGGAGGCAATCCACTTGCAGAAGGAAAACCATTCATTAGTAATTTTCTTCCGAATGGCGGCGACATGCTTCGACTGAACATGGCCGTACCGGCTACTTCACGTACGTCACCTGATTTCAGTTCAGAAGGATTGGTGCAGGCCGCTGTTTTGGGATTACTGGATCCAAGGTTTAATACAAACACCAATATCCAGTTCATTCCCAATATGGATGGTTTCCCTAATGGCAGAAGACTGGAAGATGATGTAACCAGGATTGAATTGCAGGCCGTGAGTGGAATTGTATTAGCTGCCATTGGATTATGGTATGATGATTATATTCCGGGTACAAGTCCAAGCCCGGTTACGCCTAAACTTTTAAATGTATTAACGTACAATACAGGTGTAGGGGCAAATGATATTGCATTTAAAACATCATTCCCTTTTGAACAAACACCCTGGGCGGCCACACATAATTGTGATTGCACCCCCGGATTTGGAGGTAATTCGTCACCATTGGCCAAATATGGTCAACCGGATATCAATAAAAGTTTTGGTTCATTATTAAAAGCACCGGATGTGGTTATGAAAACCTCACCTAATCCTTTTGCAGATAATACAACCATACAATATCAATTAAAGACCCCTGCACAGATAACCATCGCCGTTTATGATGCACAGGGTAAGGAGATCATAGTACTGGTGAATAAAAGGCAGGACACAGGTAGTTATACCGAACGCTTTAATGGTAAAGGACTGGGTGCCGGAATTTATTTTATCAAGGTATCGCAGGATGGCGCTGTTAAGCAAACACTCAAAATTGTTAAAGGTTAATGAAAAATAAAAGAGGTTGTATCAGCAGTATCGCATGCACTGGGGTGCAACCTCTTTTTCTTACAAATGGCTTAAACATAACAAAATGAAAAATACATACCGGAACATCATATTACCTGCCTTTTTTATTGCAGCAGCAGGTTTTGTAGTGATCAAATATAAAAATAAACAGCAGGCAGAAACTAATGCGGTGTATACCCTATTGCCCCGAAATGGGGTGTCGGGCAGTGCTGAATGGCTGGCTGCAAAAAAGAATGTTGATAAATTAATGGCCAAAATAAAAGCCGACCCGAAAGATACAAGAGCTGCTCTTGCGCTGGCCAATGCCTATATCATAGAAGCAAGGATCAGCGGCAATATTGCCTATTATGATAAAGCGGCTATGAAAACAGTAGATAACCTGCTTGCCAAAGAACCTGGTAATTATGAAGCGTTGATGTTGAAATCGCTGGTTCAATTATCACAACATCATTTTGCTGAAGGACTTGCTACGGCAAAGGAATCACTGAGTATAGATTCGAACAGCGCTTTTATATATGGATTACTGGTTGATGCCAATGTGGAGATGGGGGATTATAGCGCAGCCGTAGCGGCGGCAGATAAAATGGTTTCCATCAGGCCCGACCTGCGCTCTTATTCACGTATTGCATATTTAAGGGAGATCCATGGTGATTATCCGGGTGCAGTAAGTGCGATGAAACTTGCTGTAGCAGCGGGGATACCGGCAGAAGAATCAACCGAATGGTGCAGGGTTCAGCTTGGCAAATTGTATGAAAATATGGGAGCTATTGACAATTCTTCTTTTCAATATAATTTATCATTGGCTGCAAGGCCCGGTTATGCTTATGCCCTTGCAGGGTTGGGCCGTATTGCTTCTCATGAAAAAAAACAGGACAGTGCAGTTTATTTTTATGAGCAGGCTGCAAATCTTATAAATGACATTGGAATAAAAGAAAACCTGGCTATTGCCTACAAAAAAAGAGGCCAAAAAGAAAAAGCAGATAGTTTGAACAAAGCTATTATTGATGAAATGAATACAAACGCCAGGGCATTGTTCAAAGATCCTGATGCCGGGCATTACTCAGACAAGGAGCAGGCCAATGTGTATCTTCAAAATAATGATTTTGATAAGGCATTGGAACATGCACTGGCCGAATACAAACGCCGGCCGGGGAATATTGAGGTTAATGAAACCATGGCCTGGGTTTATTATAAAAGAAAAGAAATGGAAAAAGCCTTGTCTCACCTGGACGCTGCTTTGCTGACAAACAGTATGAATCCGGTTTTATTATGTACTGCGGGTTTGATATATATAAGAACAGGTAATATAGAAAAGGGAAAAAAAATGATTAGCCTGGGGTTAAAATATGATCCGGTCATGCCGGAAGATTTAAAAGCAGAAAGCAAAGAAATTTTTCAAAAATCATTTTAATAAAAAAGCTGTACAAAAAATGTACAGCTTAATATGTGCGGCAAAGGAGATTCGAACTCCCACACCCTTTCGGGCGCTACCACCTCAAAGTAGTGCGTCTACCAATTTCGCCATCGCCGCAGGTAAAAATTTACAAGGTTTATCATGTTTAAGGGGTTTGAACTACCGGATTGCAAATGTAAAATTTTAACAGGCATAAAAAAAACAAAAGCCTGAATAAATGATATACCCCTTTTATCCTGAATCTTATATCTTGTATTTTGAACCTTGCAACTATTTCTTCAACACGATCCTGAACGTAGTTCCTTTCCCCGGTTCTGAATTTTTTACGTACAATTCTCCCTTATGGTATTGTTCAATAATACGTTTGCATAATGTTAAACCGAGTCCCCAACCACGTTTTTTAGTAGTAAAGCCGGGTTTAAAGACGTTGGCTATATTTTGCTTACTAATGCCTTTTCCGGTATCTGAAATGTCAACAATAACCTGGAAAGGTTCATTATTTATATTGATGCTGATAGTACCTTTTCCTTCCATGGCATCCAGGCCGTTCTTTAATAAATTTTCAATCACCCAGTCAAACAGCGGGCCGTTGATCATTGCTTTTATTTCCTTTTCACCATTGGTATCAGTTTGGAAACCCACTTTATCCGGAGATCTTCTTTTGATATAAGTAACCATATTCTGAACCTGTGTTACAATATCATTTAATTCCAGTTGTGGGGTACTTCCTATTTTTCCAAAGCGATCACTCACTAGTTTTAGCCGGTCAACATCCTTACTTATCTCAGGTACTATCTTTTCCAAACCCGGTGTTTCTTTCAGTATTTCAACCCATCCCTGTAAAGAAGTTAGCGGTGTACCCAATTGATGGGCCGTTTCCTTTGCCATGCCGGCCCATACCTGGTTTTGGGTTGATTTATTCCTTGTAGTTATGGCGATCAATGTTATGATGATAAATAAGGCAACTATAAATAACTGAATAATGGGGTAGTACCGTACCTGTTTTAAAAGTTCAGAGTCGCCATAATAATATTTATTTATGATCAGCGGGTCTTTATTGATCTCTACTGAGATAGCCTCATTTTCTTTTTTGAATTCGGCTAATTTTCTTCTCAGGTAATTGCTGTCTTTTTTGATCTGTGCAGTATCAAGGTTCAAACCTGCCCCCGAGGGATTATCTTTTTCATCTGTTTCAATAATCGGGATATCTTTATTTTCAGAGGTAATGATATTGGTAAGCTGTAATGCTGATTCATCGGTTGTGGCGGCCCTTGTTTTTAAAGACTGAACCCAGACATTTACTTTTTTCCTTTCATCTGCGGCAATTTTTTTTGACAGGTATTGCGAATAAAATATGGTTCCTGTTACAATAGCTATTGCAACAATGGCCAGTACCGTACGCCAGTTAAGTAAAGCTGTAAACATTTGGTAAAAATAAGAAATAAGTTAAGAGTTATAAGTATGTTTGCGATAAGCCAGCACGGGCAGATAAAAAATGACACAACCATCAGTAGCTATTGTAATTTTAAACTGGAACGGCAAAGGGTTTTTAGAAAAATTTCTGCCTTCTGTAACGGCTTCTATTTATCCCGGTAAAAAAGTAATTGTTGCCGATAATGCATCAACGGATGATTCAGTAAATTTTATCCGGAAAAAATATCCACAGATAACCATAATACAAAACAGCAGCAATGAAGGATTTGCAAAAGGTTATAATACCGCATTGAAACAAGTGGCAGCAGATTATTATGTTTTATTGAACAGTGATGTTGAAGTAACACCTGACTGGATAGGCCCGGTCATTGAATTAATGGAGTCAGATATTTCTATAGGCGCCTGTCAGCCTAAAATACTGGATCACCGGGATAAAAACAGATTTGAGCATGCCGGTGCCTGTGGCGGATGGTTAGACAGATTTGGGTATCCTTTTTCGAGAGGCAGGGTGTTTGATACCTGTGAACCCGATAAGGGGCAGTATGATACGGTTGAACCATGTTTTTGGGCAAGCGGGGCCGCCTTTTTTGTACGCTCATCGGTATTTCATGATTTGGGGAGGCTGGATGAATTCTTTTTTGCTCACCAGGAAGAAATAGACCTTTGCTGGCGAATGCAACTGGCCGGATATAAAATTTTTGTACAGCCTGCATCGGTTGTTTATCATGTAGGGGGTGGCACCCTGCCGAGGGGTAATAGCCGTAAAACCTTTCTCAACTTTCGCAATAACCTGATCATGCTTGCCAAAAACACTTCGTTAGGGGCAGCTCTTTGGAAACTGCCGGTCAGGATGTTTCTGGATGCATTATCAGCGTTACGTGGTATGCTGAGTGGCGACTTTGGATATTTTTTTGCCATATGTAAGGCGCACCTGCATTTCGCAGGCTGGATGATATGGAACAGGAAATATTCTGTATTCCCGGTAAAAAGGGGTGGAAAGCTTTACGGATGGTACAAGGGTTTGGTTGTTTGGGCATATTTTATACAAAAGAAGAAAGCCTTTTCAGAAATTGTTAAGAACAAATAATTTTTTTTGCGTTACAGGCCTTATTTTTGCACAGCAAACTATAATAATATGAGCCAGGAAGTTATAGATAACAAACACAAGGATTTTACACATAACTGGGTATCCACATCACGATTTATCTGGTTTTGCCAGGTATTTTTAGTCATTGCTTTTATTTTGGGGGGCTGCTATAATTTATACAGCCACCGTTATAAGGGCCAGCCAAAAGTGGAAGTACCATCAAACACATTGTACAATCCCACTTACAAATAAAATTTTTATAGTAATAACACAACACTTATTTTTGCCGCCATCCGTTCAGAAAGGGGTTTCAAAAAATAAGTGAGTTATATTCAATAAAACGGAAGCAGGCTTGCCTGGAGTGAAACAAGGTTTAGGTTAGCGAAAGTGAAATATATCAGTTCTTAAATAAATAAGCGGAAGTAGCTCTCCCGATAGCTATCGGGATGGTAGAGCATCTCGCCTGAGGCGAGACCAAGGTTATGGTGGCAATAATAAATTAATAATCAGTTCTTAAATAAATAAGCGGAAGTAGCTCTCCCGATAGCTATCGGGATGGTAGAGCATCTCGCCTAAGGCGAGACCAAGGTTAAGGTGGCAATAATATATTAATAATCAGTTCTTAAATAAATACGCGGAAGTAGCTCATTTGGTAGAGCACGACCTTGCCAAGGTCGGGGTGGCCGGTTCGAGCCCGGTCTTCCGCTCAGAGAATCTCCCGACACTGGTCGGGATTTTTTTTCTATACCAGGTATACTCGGGTGGTGGAATTGGTAGACACGCAGGACTTAAAATCCTGTTTGCAGTAATGCAAGTGACGGTTCAACTCCGTTCCCGAGTACAATTACAGCCGATCTTTATGGTCGGTTTTTTTATTAAGTATAACAGGGGTATAAAAAATTGATTTTTATATGAACTTTACCCGACTGTCAAGAATAAAATAAGCTGCTGGTAGAGTTACTTTTTTTTATATGTCTGTCTGCCCTTCAAAAGATTCAGGATTGCTTAACTAATTTAGAAATTCAGATCGTAAATAATCTTTAACTTATTCTCCTGCATTGTTCATTTTGGTTTGAAAATAATAACTTTTACCATAATTATCCGTCTTAATATCATCTATTACTTTTGAGGATATAAATGCCTGCCGGACTTTATGCCGGTTAATATCGTTAACCTGGATATACTTTATACTCAAAATTTATTAATTTCCGTTTAATTGTTTGTGTGCTATAGATTTTGCCAATGAAAGTGCAGTAAAAAAAGTTCTTTTGATTATCATATTATACATAAGCAAAAAACTTTCGCCAAAATCCTTTACTTTAATACTTTCAAATTTAGCCAATGCTTAAAAAAATCTTCAGCAATCCGTCCTTTCTTTTTCTTTTAGCTGGCAATTTCTACTGTATCTGGTATTATGAAAACCACCCAGCTGCTTTTTCAACCGTAGTTTGGATCTACTGGTTCCAGAGTATCACTATCGGCCTGTTTAACTTCCTTGACCTGCTAACGGTGAGGAATTATGATTCCAAAGATTTTAAAATGAATGACGAACCGGTAACAGCAAAAAATAAAGGTTGTACAGCCTGGTTCTTTCTTGTTCACTTCGGCTTATTTCATCTGGTATATGCCATTTTTTTGCTGGTGAAACTTGATATCCGTTCAGTAGATAAAATGATTTTGCTGATTGGTGTTGCTATATTCTTCATTGAATCTATTATGAATTTTATCCGGCAAAAGCAAATAGAACGCACTGTATCCGTCAATCTTGGCATCATGTTCTTCCTGCCTTATCTACGCATTATTCCCATGCACCTGATGATCTTAGGTCCTGCTTTCCTGGGGTGGAAACCTTCCATTATCTTTCTTGTGTTGAAGATGGGTGCGGATATTTTATCTTTTATGTTCTTTCATCATATTTATAGTAAAAATAAAAGGATAGATGTCCTTAAATAAAAAGATCCCACCATTACAATGGGAACTAAAACATGATTTGGGATTAAATTTCCGCTTTATGAATCTCACTTACTCCTTTCTGCTGAAATGACCGTGTCAGGCAGTATGTAACAGGTTTAAACATCCGTTGCCTCTCCATAAGCAACAGCCGTAGCTTCTTTCATGCCTTCACTCATAGTAGGGTGCGGGTGTACCGCATTTAATATTTCGTGTGCGGTGGTTTCCAGTTTACGGGCCACAACCGCTTCAGCTATCATTTCGGTTACATTCATCCCGATCATGTGGCAGCCTAAAAATTCGCCATACTTTGCATCATAAATTACTTTTACAAAGCCTTCTGTAGCACCGGCTGCACTTGCCTTGCCACTTGCCATGAACGGAAACTTACCCACCTTTACTTCGTAGCCTGCATCCTTAGCTGCTTTTTCGGTATACCCCACGCTGGCGATCTCGGGTACGCAATATGTACATCCGGGTATATTATTGTAATCCATCGGTTCTGGGTGGTGGCCGCTTAAATGTTCGGCAGCATTAATCCCTTCTTTGGCCGCTACGTGTGCCAGTGCCTGTCCGGGTGTACAATCGCCAATGGCGTAAATGCCGGTTACATTGGTTTGTCCGTTGGCATCTACAACGATCTTTCCTTTTTCGGTTTTTATACCCAGGGCTTCCAGTCCGATATTTTCTATATTGGCAACAACACCAACCGCACTTAATAAAATATCTGCTTCCAAAACTTCTTCGCCACTTTGGGTTTTTACCGTTGCTTTTATGCCGCTGCCACTGGTATCTACTTTGGTTACTTCGGCACTGGTCAGTATGGTCATGCCCTGTTTTTTAAATTGCTTTTCCAGTTCTTTACTGATATCTTCATCTTCAACAGGTACAATACGGGGCATGAACTCTACGATAGTAACTTTTGTACCCATGCTGTTGTAGAAATAGGCAAACTCACTGCCAATTGCCCCGCTGCCGCAAATGATCATACTTTTGGGCTGACCCGGCAATACCATAGCATCGCGGTAGCCAACTATTTTTTTATTGTCGATAGGCATGTTTGGCAATTCACGTGCCCTGCCGCCTGTAGCAATTACAATATTTTTTGCTTCCAGAATTTGCCTGCTGCCATCAGCAGCCGTTACTTCCAGTTTATTGGCGGCCATCAGTTTACCATTGCCCATGATCACATCTATCTTGTTCTTTTTCATTAAAAACTGAACACCTTTACTCATTTTATCAGCTACGCCACGGCTACGGGCAATTACACCACTAAAATTGGCTGATGGGTTTTCTACATGAATACCATAATTGTTTGCATGTTTTGCATATTCATACACCTGGGCGCTTTTTAATAATGCCTTGGTAGGAATACATCCCCAGTTAAGACAGATTCCGCCCAGGCTTTCTCTTTCTACAATGGCACATTTTTTACCGAGCTGGCTGGCTCTTATTGCTGCAGGATAACCACCGGGGCCGCTTCCAAGAACTATTACGTCGTATACCATTTTATAAATTATGAGTTATGAATGATGAGCCTGCCTGCCGGAAGGCAGGTTGCAAATTTAGCCTGAAAGAGGGGATTAGCCAAAAGCTAATTTAGGCCCGCCCGTGCAGGTACGTACAGTCGTTGATTTAACGTTTTGTACCATAAGGTTATATTAATTCTGTGTAATTTTAGGGATGATTAAACGATTGATATTTGCGGTTATAATTTTTTCTTTTACCACAGTTTGCTACAGCCAGTCCATACCCAAATGGAAAATAGAAGATGTAGTGAATTCATTTTCAAACAAAAGCGATACTGTTTACGTGATTAATTTTTGGGCAACATTTTGTAAGCCATGTATTGAAGAGATACCCGGATTTTTAAGCATTGTAAAAAAATATGAAAAGCAAAAGATCAAACTGCTGCTGGTTAGTTTGGATATGCCCTCTTTTTATCCCGGCAAGCTGACTGCTTTTATTGCAAAGAATAAATATAAAACCAATAATGTGTGGCTAAATGAAACTGATGCCGATCGTTTTTGCCCGATGATCGATGAAAAATGGAGTGGCGCCATACCCGCAACAATTATAGTTAATACAAAAACGGGATACAAAAAATTTTTTGAAGAAGAATTGACTGCAGCACAATTTGAAACAGCCTTAAAACTGGCCATTGCACAAACAAAAGATATTTATTTTGATCCGGTATTGAAAGAACCACAATAAAAAAGCCTGATATTATATCGGGCCTTATCGGTGAAACGATTTAATCTGTGATCAACTCTTCCTCTTAATTGTACATCCCACACTGCGGCTTTCTTTTACTGATATATCTTTACCGGCGGTCAGTTCATTAATGGCTGCCTGCAGGTGATTGCGTTTTACATTATCCTTATCGGAAGGATTATCATCAATGGCTCCATGGTAAACCAGTTTAAGGTCTTTATCAAATAAAAAACATTCGGGAGTGCGGTTGGCACCAAAAGCATCGGCCACTTCATGGTTTTTATCTACCACATAACTCCATTTGTAGTTTTGGTCTTTGGCATATTCTTTCATAGCTTCAAAACTATCTTCATTACTGCGGTATGCTTCGTTGCTGTTCAGAATGATAACACCAACATTATTTTTTATTGCAAATTCACTGATGGCACTGGTGCGTTCCTGGTTTTTGACTACATAAGGGCAGGTGTTGCAACTGAACATCACCAATATACCATTATCTTTCTTAACATCTTTCATGGCAATTTCTTTACCGGAAATATCCTGCATTTTAAGATCTGACCTGGGCATGGTACTGCCAATTTGTAAAGGATCTCCAAATGTAAAAGCCATAGCCGTAATAGAAGCAACAGCTATCAGGCTATAAAATAATTTTTTCATAATTATATGTTTTTTTAAAGTTACCCTATTATGTACAGTAATTAAGACCGTTCATGTATTTTTTTGGCGGCTTCCTGTTCTTTTTCCTCTGCATCCCGTTTTTCAGCAATGGCCCTCAATGATTTTATGCTCACATTCAACTCAAACCCGATAAGTAATACCAGGGAGTTGATATAGATAAGCGCCATTAAAACGATTATTGTTCCGATGGATCCATAAAGGACATTGTACTTTCCGAAATTGTTAACGAAAAAAGAAAATCCGAGTGAAGCCATAATGCTCAGGAATGTAGCCAGTATGGTTCCGGGTGAAACCAGTTTCCAGCGCTTATGTACTGCGGGTGCATATTTGTAAATAAAGGCTATGGAAAAATAAATGAGGGCAATGATAAACAGCCAGCGTATATAATAGATGACGGTTATCCACCAATCGCTTTTAATGCCGATCCATTTTAAAACGGCACCCTGTGTTATCAGTAAAATAAGGCAACCCAGTACCAGGCCGAAAATTAAAACAGTAAGCCGGATAGCAACCCAACGGTCATGCAGTCCTTTTCTTTTTTTAAAACCAATATAATTTTTATTGAAGGAACGCATTAATCCCATCATGGCATTGGACGCAAAAAAAAGCGCTAATAATAAACCAAATGATAATACACCAAAAACAGGGGATTCAAAAAAAGTGTCGTTAATAAATTTAATGATATTCCTATTGTACCCTTCCGCCGGAATGATATCTTTTATTAAAAGGGTAACCTGGTTTTTTATTTCACCTTTTTTAAAAAACGGGAGATGGGGGATGAGTGTAAATAAAAATAAAAAAGACGGGGGAATGGCCATAATAAAATTATAGGCAACAGCCGAAGTCCTTTCGGTTAACCCCACCGTTTTTACCTGCCCGTAAAAGAACCGGATCACATCATAGAGTGGTACGCCTTCAAAACCGGGTAAATACCAGTGTTTACTTTTTTTTAATATAAAAGCAATGGGCGTTTTTGTTATCAGTATCCGTTCAAGTTTGGTCATTTATAAAACAGGCTGTTATTGCAAGATAATAAATCCGTAAGCTACCGGATTGGATTTTCAGCGATCCCGGTTATGAACCTATGAATATTTAATTGTTTTTTGCTTTAATTAAACTATCCAGCGCCTGTTGATATGCTTTGGCAAAAACCAAATGTTCTGCATAGGTGGAAGCAAAATTGGAGGAGCCATTAAAATCGGGTTTGGCTACAAAATAAAAATAATTGGTTTGTGGAGCATTTAAAACGGCATCAATGGTATTTATGGATGGGGTACAGATAGGGCCGGGGGGCAATCCGGAATTCTGATAAGTATTAAAAAGGGAAGGATAGGACAGGTGTTTCTGCATGATCCTTTTTAATCCAAAATCCTTCATGGCAAATTTTACGGTTGGATCGGCCTGAAGTTTCATTCCGGTTTCCATTCGGTTAAGGTAAACACTCGCAATCTTTCCTTTGTCTCCGGCCGCATTGGTTTCTTCTTCTACAATACTGGCCATGGTATAAACCTGTTGAGGGGTCAGTTTCAGCAGTTTTGCTTTTTCAATTCTTTCTTCATTCCAGAATTTTTCTTTTTCATCAAATAGCTTTTTAAAAATTTTAGCAGCAGATGTATTCCATAAAATTTGGTAGCTGTTTGGAATAATGGCTGTCATTACGCTATTGCTGTCCAATTGATATTTTTGTAACGGGCCCGGATCATTCAAAACGCTGTAAAATTCCGCTGAGTCGCAATCAAAATGGGCAGCAATCTTTTGTGCCAGGTCTTCTTTGGTTCTTAATTTCGTAATGACAAGATTAACCGGCGATTGCCTGCCCGAACGCAGCATTCTTAATAATTGGTAAAGACTCATCCCCTTTTTGATTTCATAACGGCCTGCTTTTACAGACCCGGGATATTTAATTTGTTTGGCAATACGGTCAAAGAAGAATGCGCCGCTGATTACTTTCTGTTCAACCAGGGAAGTTTTTACTGAAATATAATCAGAACCGGTTCTTATATAAAAATATTTTCCGTCGGGAGAAGAAACAGTTGGGCCGAAAAGTTGCCAGGTTAAAAAACCTGCTGCTGAAATTAAAACCAGGAGGGTACCAAAAATTATTTTCTTTTTCATTTTTTTTTTGCTTCGGAAATCTGCCTGCCGGGAAGGTAAACAATACAGCACAGCATTTTTATTAAGAAATAGTCAGGCAAAGTAAATTAAAAAACCCCGTCGGATACCGGCGGGGTTCAACTATTTTTTAGAATATTATTTTGGTGTATCAGTTTTTGGCATTGGAACAGTGGTTGGTGCAGGGGCCGGGGCTGCCTTTTGCGGTTGGGTGGAAACCCCTTTTAACAGGTCATCATTTTTTGATGATGTTCCACCGTTTTTTGGGATAAATGCCGGAGAGATAATACAAAGTATTCCTACAATACCTGCAAATAACCAGGTACCCTTTTCCAACACATCGGTTGTTTGTTTTACACCCATTATCTGGTTGCCAAAACCACCAAAACTGGAAGAAAGGCCACCCCCTTTTGGATTTTGTATCAATACGATCATTCCTAATATCACAGAAGCAATAATCACTAAAATTCCAAATAAAACTAACATATTATAATCCTTTTAAGTGTTCGATTTTGGCTGCAAAGTAAGCGCTTTTGGCAGGATTGAGCAAACTTAATTTCTCAAGTATCTCCAGCGCTTTGTCAATTTTTCCCTGTTTTACAAATACATCAGCCATAGAAACGGTTAATACTTCATCTCCCCGGTTACTCCTTTCAGCCTGGTTTTGAATGGTAATATCTGTTTGTTCAGTGTCCTGGCCCTGGTTTTCTACATGTACTTTCTTCATTGTTTTAAGCCATTCTGTAAAACTTTTAAGTTGTTTTCCCAGCTTATCGGCCGTTTGTACCTCTTCCGTTAACTTAATACCCTGAGAAGCAAAATAATCAACCATATGCATGGGCTCAAAGAGCGGCATTTCGTTCAGTGTATTTTTTTCTGAATGCAGCTTCAACTCAATTTTCATGGGTTCAATCTCCGGTTCCACTATCTGCTCATCATTATCCAAAGTTCCCCATTCCGGAATAGGGATATGTTCTTTTTTGAACGATATCGTTTGTTTTGCCTGTTGCATTAGAAAATGTAACCAAAGTGGATTATTGAAAAGGAGACTGGTCTTAGCGGCCTGTTTTTTAAATGACTCTGTGCCTTCTTCGGTTTGTTGCAACAGGTAAAACTGTGCCGGGGAAAAATAAGGATGCGCAGCCGTTATTTCATTTAGAAAATGTTTATTTCCCGGATCAGAAAAATTTCTTTTAAATATAGTCTCAAAAAGTGCCTGGTTATTATCCATATTATATTACTAAAGTTGTATTACCAGTTAGAAAATATCTTATTAAATATCGCATCAGTGAGGTTCTTTGTTATCTCTTCGCCTTTTTGTTGCTCTACCTGTGAAAGACTTAAGTTGGAATCAAAGTCCACACTAAAAGTTACATCCGATTCGAAATTCTTTTTATCATCAAGGTTGTTTTTAAATATAACATGAAAAGTAGCCGTAAGGCGGTTGAGGCTGGAATTATTGTTGCTGATACCTGTTGTGCTGGTATAATACCCCGAAACATAACCACTGATATCGTAATGGGCATCATCGTCATTGGTTTGCCTTAGCCGGGTGGTATTGATTATTTTTTGTTTCAGTTTTTCGGTTAACTGCGGACTTAACTGCGGATTTTTATAGTCGGCTTTATTTTCAAAATAATTTACCCGGAAGGTTTTCACCTCTATAGGTATGGGTGCAGCATCTTTAAATCCGTATTTGCAGGTAGCGAAATTAAAACAGGCAATAAACAACAGGCAACATGCAAATATGAGTATACTGTTGCCTGTTGCCTGTTGCCTGTTGCTTATGGTTAATTTATTCTTCAATGTCATACTCTTTTAATTTACGGTATAAGGTACGTTCGCTAATACCCAGGTCAAGCGATGCATCTTTACGTTTCCCCTTATGCTTCTTCAATGCTTTTATGATAAGCTCTTTTTCCTTGTCAACAATACTTAATGATTCTTCCACGTCTATATGCCGGTCAATGTTTTCTCCGGCATGCTGCAAAAAGACAGGCTTTGATGCCGATAGGCCAGGCGCATTGTTATTTAATTCAGTAAAAGCCTGATCATTATACACCGGGGCATGTTGTGCAATATTGGGGTTCTGCAGCAGGTCGAAAAACATTTTCTTTAATTCGTTAACATCCTTCTTCATGTCGAAAAAATAATTTGTACAGTATTTCCCGTTCATTTGCAAATTCACTTTGGCTTACCGAACCATGACCGCCGGCTAATACAGGCAGACGGGAATAATTATGTTCAGGTAAAAAAGACTTCATCGTATTTGCATTAATAAGTTTTTCCAGGCTCAGCACTGATATCTGTTCTGCAATATTCTTCAATTCCCTCACATTCCCGGGCCAGGGGTAATTAATTAACACATCCTTTGCTCCTTCATCCAGTTGTACCGGTGTGCCCTTGTACTTATCAGAGAAGTCAGTCACAAATTTTCTGAATAATAAATAGATATCTTCTTTTCTATCCCTTAGTGCCGGTACTCTTATCGGTACTGTATTTAAACGGTAATACAGGTCTTCCCTGAAACGGTTGGTTTGGGTAAATTCAATTAGTTCTTTATTGGTAGCAGCGATAACCCTCACATCTGTTTTCTGCACTTTGCTGCTGCCTACCCGAATGTATTCACCGGCTTCCAATACCCTGAGCAAACGGGCCTGTGTTCCCAGGGGGAGCTCTCCAATTTCGTCTAAAAAAATAGTACCGCCATTTACGGTTTCAAAATAGCCTTTGCGGCTGTCTGAAGCACCCGTAAACGATCCTTTCTCATGGCCAAATAATTCAGAGTCAATTGTTCCTTCGGGAATGGCACCGCAGTTAACCGCAATAAAAGGATTATGTTTCCTTGCGCTTAGTGAATGAATGATCTGTGAAAATACTTCTTTGCCCACACCACTTTCGCCATTGATGAGGACACTGAGATCGGTATTGGCTACCTGAACTGCTATATTCAACGCATGATTTAAGGATGGCGAATTGCCAATGATCCCGAACCGGTTTTTTATTTGTTGTAAGTCCATACCCCCTAACCCCCTGGTGGGGGAACTTTTGGTTTAAAATTATTAAACGTTCTTATTTATTATTTATAAAACTGGGTTCCATTTTTTTATGTTCTCAACTTTTGTTATACTTTTTTTCTAAATCAAAAATCAATGGCCCTGTCCCGGTAAAACATTGTTTCCTTCTTATTCATTTCTATTTAAGAAATAAAATAATGTACATAATCCTATCCGGGTCCACAGATCCCCTACATAATTTGGGAGGAGGCATTCCCTAATAATGTACCTGCAGTACAACTTACTATATTCACATGTACATAATCTCCTTTCTTTACATTTCCTTTAGGAAAAACCACTACTTTATTCTGATCGGTTCGGCCAAATAGTTCTTCTTCATTTTTTTTGGATATCCCTTCTACTAAAACAGTAAATGTTTTGCCTACATCCCGCTGCATGCTTTTTAAGGAATGGATCCGGTGCAGATCGATCATTTCCTGCAGCCTTCTCTTTTTTACAGTTTCAGGCACATCATCAGCAAATCTCCTGGCGGCAAGGGTTCCGGGACGTTCGCTGTAAAAGTACATATAGGCCAGATCGTATTTACAAAATTCCATCAGGCTGAGCGATTGATGGTGATCTTCCTCCGTTTCTGTACAAAAACCCGTGATCATATCTGTTGATAATCCGCAATCCGGGATCAATTCCCTTATCCTGTTGACTTTAGTAATATACCATTCACGGCTGTAAGTACGGTTCATCATTTGTAAAACCCGGCTACTGCCACTTTGTACCGGCAGGTGAATATAATTGCAGATGTTTTTGTATTTAACAATGGTATGTAAAACATCATCCGTAATATCTTTTGGGTGAGAGGTTGAAAAACGGACCCGTAAATACGGTGAGATCAATGCCACCTGTTCCATCAGCATGGCAAAAGTTACCACCTCATCTTTTTGTTCATCAATCCAATGATAACTGTCTACATTTTGTCCCAGCAGGGTTACTTCTCTGTAGCCTTCTTCAAATAAAGTTTTACATTCATTAATTACGGATAGAGCATCACGGCTTCTTTCTCTTCCTCTTGTAAATGGTACCACACAAAAAGAACACATATTGTTACAACCTCTCATGATACTTACAAATGCAGTAACACCATTACTGTTTAAACGAATGGGTGCAATATCGGCATAGGTTTCATCCCGGCTTAATAAAACATTTACTGCTTTTTGTCCGGTTTCGGCTTCTTCAATCAGGCTGGGTAAATAACGGTAGGCATCCGGCCCAACCACGATATCCACTAACTTTTCTTCCTCTATAAACTGAGCTTTTAATCGTTCAGCCATGCAGCCTAAAACACCAACCAATATACCCGGTCTTTGTTTTTTCAGGCTTCTGAATTCGGTCAGTCGTTTTCTTATGGTTATTTCTGCTTTTTCACGGATGGAACAGGTATTTATCAGGATAAGATCGGCTTCCCGGTAATTGGTGGTTGCGCCAAATCCATTCTCAAGTAATATGGAAGCAACCACTTCACTGTCGGCAAAGTTCATGGCACATCCATAGCTTTCAATATAGAATTGTTTTATCAATGAACGGGAATTGTTGAGTAATGGAACAAATGCTTCACCCTGCCTTGCCTCATCATGTACTTTATTGGTCACAACGGTCACCATTAATATCTGCTTTTTTTTGGACAGTAAAGATAGATAAAAGCAGGCAAATGGTGACAGGATGGCAGGAACTATACTAACCTTATTTTACAATTCAGCTAAATGTATTCCTCCCGTCTGCAACAATTAGCTTAAATTTACCTACTGGCCTCTTTCAATTCCTTTATTTATTGTATACTGTTTTCTTTATCCCGGCTTTAAGGGACCTGGAAGAATTAAAATTCAGCATTTAATTATGGATATAAATTTGTACATCGTCCGTCATGGAAAAATAAATACGGATGAAAAAAGCAAGTCCGATTACCTGCATTTATCCAGTGAGGGTATTGATTTTAGTGTATTTCTGGATACTTATTTTAAACACATTTATTTTGATCATATTTTCTTCCAGACAACGGATATTAAAACATCTGATCCGTATAACCGGTGCCGGAAAACCATACAGGGGATGAAAGGAGTAAAAACGGAATTTGATAAAACACATGTAAGCAGGGTTTTTGCAGAACTGAATAAAGAAGGTGCCGATGTAAGCAATGTGATGCTTTGTTTCAGTGCAGATGGATTTAATGTGATCAGTAATATCATCAGTCCTCAATCGGATGAACAGTTCAGTAAAGATTATCACAGGGTTTTTCATTATAAATTTGATGAGAACAATTATAGTTTTATCAGTAAGTTCACCGCAGACGAACCACAATAAATGTATTTTGGCTATCTTAAACGGTCATTACAAATACCGGATATTAACCATCATCAACAAATACTGCCGTTTCATCCACCACTTTCCAGGGATCTTATACATAACGTCTCCATCTTATATGAACATGGATAATAAAACGGCTTTAGTGAAGAACTGGTCCATTTAAATAAAATCATGAGCAGGATTAGAAGCATTCATTAATTTTGTTTTTTTATGAATTTTATACATCATTGAAATATACAACACTTTGTCTTTTATTGTTTTTTTCTGCAAATGCAACTGCTCAAAATACCAACTCTTACCCGGGATTGCTCGTAGGCAGTATATTGGATGCAGATAACAGCAAAGCTATTCGGGGAGCCGGTATAAGAATTATCAGGCTTTCAGATTCCCTTACAGAACGGGATCAGCTCAGTCTTAAAGATGGGGAATTTATTTTTGATAAACTCCCGTTCGGGTTTTACCGTTTGCAGGTTACTGCTATTGGGTATGGAATTTTGGTAATTGACAGTATTCATATACGGCAGGAAAGATCTGATTTTGACCTGAATGATATAATGCTTGGTAAAAAGTCTACCCTGTTAAATGAAGTGATCGTATATGCAGAGAAACCGCTTATTGAAAATAAAGACGGAAAAATTATTTTTAACACCGGCGAATCTGCATTAAGCTCAGGGGCTACTACAACCGAATTATTAAAACAAACGCCATTGGTTAATGTGGATAATGACGGTAAGATATTGTTGCGGGGAAAAGAAGTAAAGATCTTGATAGATGATAAACCTGTTGAACTGGACTCCAAACAATTACAGGACCTTATGGAAAGTATGCCGGGCAGCATGATAGAACGAATTGAAGTGATGACCACACCGCCACCTCAATATGCCAATGAAAGGGGAGGCGTCATAAATATTGTAACCAAAAAAGGCAAGGTTGGATTCAATGGCAAGATCAATATTAATTATGGAACGAGGGGTGAAGCTGGCATCAGCGGCAATGTAAATTACCGTAAAAATAAAATAGCACTTAATTTTTCTGCGGGATATGGTTACAGTGAATTCACCGGAAACAGTTATAGCAACCGGCAGAATTTCTATACCGATTCTGCAAATTATTTTAATACGGTTGCAAAAAGCAGTAATAATAACAGGAGGCCAAACCTGCGGCTCAGTTTGGATTATGACCTGGATAAGCAGCAAAGCCTGAATTTTACTGCACAATACAGCAGTAATAATGCATCCAATAATAACCTGACTGAATACAACCATTTAAACCGCTATTACCAGGTTTATAAATTAAGTAAACGCATTACTGCAACTGATAATAATACCTGGAGCCCGGCTTTTAATCTTAGTTATACGGTAAAAGGAAAAGACCCTAAATCGGTATTGAAGATCATTGCCGGGTTTAATTTTAATGCCAATAATAATGAAAAAGATTTTTACCAGCAATACCTGAACCCTGATTATACATCAAACGGATCTGATTCTGCCCAGGAGCAAAATACATTTAGTAAAAACAACAGTACCAGTATAAGAATTAATTATGATAAACCATGTAAAGACAGGAAAACTTCATTGAATTTCGGGGCCAGTTATAACCGCTACAACAATCACAATATGTTGAATACTGCATTTATGAAAAAGCCTGAAAATATTTTTGTAAAGAATGAAGGGTTAAGTAATGATTTTCTTTTTCATCAAGCTATTTATGGATTACGGGCAGCCGGTCGCTACGATATTGTGCCGGATTTTTATATAAATGCCGGCATCCAGGCCGAGTATTCACAAACGGATTTCGACTTCAGCAATATAAGTAACCGGTATACAAATAATTACTGGTCAATATTGCCTTTTGCCACCCTTATGAAAAAATGGAAGAACGATGTGAGTATTAACTTTAGTTATAAAAGAACGGTGCAAAGGCCAAGGTTGAATGAATTAAACCCAAGCCTTGATTATACAGATCCGTATAATACCCGCTCGGGCAATCCCTTTTTACAACCTTATTATGCCGATAATTTTGACCTGGGCCTTGGAAAATGGAACAAACAATATAATATAAATGTTTCGGCAGGTTATAATGCGCTACAGCATATTTACGGTTCTATAAAAACACTCCAACCCAGCGGCAGCACATTTACAACCTGGCAAAATATAAGCGGGCGAAAAGAATATGAGGCCAGTGCCTGGGGTGGATACACATTGAGTAAAAAGGCAAAAGCTAATTTAAGTTTTGGTTATACGTATAATGCTTACAGCCTCTATGACCGAACGGTGCGTTTTTTCCGCAATGGAGGTTCATTTTATTCAACGTTGAACGGCAGTTACCAGTTTACAGATATCATGAATGCCAATGCCAGTTTTACTTTTAACCGGTTTGCAAATCCACAGGGAACAGTTAGAAATACATTGAGTATGAATGTTGGCATACAGCGAAAATTTTTCGACAAAAAATTTATTGTAACATTTAATATGATAGACCCCTTTCGCCAGCAGCAGAATATAAATTTTACTTACGGGAGTAATTTCAACCTGGAGAGTTTCAGTACCACAAATACCCGGAACTACCGCCTGGTACTCAGTTATGTTTTTAAAAAGAAAGTGAATAAACCGGGCAGGGATGAATTGTTGAAAAAATTGCAGAAAAAATAAAGCAGTTCACCTATTCTGTTTTTTCACTAAAGTTTAGCCGTTTTGCAAGCCAGCTGTCTTTTACGGGGATGATCCATTTTTCGATCAGATCTTTTTTTGACAACACGGTATTATTGAAATACAAAGTAACGGCATTAATGAAATTATTCTCCACGGCATAATCAAGCTGGCTGACCGGCAGCAACTGTATCTTATCTTTTATTATAAAGGCAAGGCTCTGCCGGTCGAACATGTGTACTTTAAATTTCTGTTCGATTGCTTTAATAACA
>JANOGE010000073.1:0-23079 GCA_031414035.1 Chitinophagaceae bacterium
CAGATCTCCCCAGAACTAAACACCAGGTCCGCTTCAACTGATGAAACAAAGATGAACAACTAAACTCAAAACGTAAAACACAGCCACCTTATCCCGCTGTGGAAAACGTGAAAAAGAGTCAACCAATTTCAGGACTACGCACACTCTAAACTTCAAAGGTTACAAAATAAATTATCCCATTTCGGGAACTTTTCTTAACTTTGACAAAACACTTGAAAGTTGAGAATTATTGCAAAGAAAATTTTAAGAGATTTTTGGGAGGAACATCCAGATAGTGAACAACAGCTAAAAGCTTGGTACCAAGAAACTTCAAAAGCAGAATGGACAGGGCCTACTAAAATTAAAATTGAGTATCCAAGTGCAAGTTTTTTAGCCGACAAAAGAGTTGTTTTTAATATCAAAGGCAATCATTACAGACTAATTGTAAAAATTAGTTACGACTATCAAATGATTTGGATTCGATTTATTGGAACACATGCTGAGTATGATAAAATAAATGCTAAAACAATTTAAAATGAATATCAAGCCCATTAAGACAAAAAAAGATTATGAACAAGCCCTTGACAGACTTGAACTAATTTTTGATGCAAAAAAAGGAACAGAAAAAGGCGATGAGTTAGAAATATTGGGAATGTTGATTGACAATTATGAAAATGAAAAATTTCCAATCGGTTTTCCTGACCCCGTAGAGGCTATTAAATTTAGAATGGAACAACTTGGTTATAACCAAACGGATTTAGCAAACGTAGTTGGATTAAAAAGTAGAGCAAGTGAAATTTTAAATCGCAAAAGAAAACTTTCTCTGGAAATGATTAGGCAAATACACGACAGTTTAAATATTCCCACAGAAGTTCTAATTCAAGCCTACTAAAAAAGCACTTCTGCCAACAAAAGGTTTTGTGCAAATGGGGCAGGACGTTGAAGCAATCATCGGCAGTGCATATCCAGGCTTTGGTTTCGGCTGACGGAATTCTGCCGGGCAGTAGTTCTAAACTTCGGCTTTTAGTTATAAATTTAGCTTCAGTTCCGGGCAGACAGTTGGTTAATTCCCCAACTGCACAAAGCCTCGCCCGTCAGACTGTGAAAAAACTCTCCAACGTTTATAAATCAGCTAGTACGATTTCACTTCACCAGCAATAAGACTTACCTACGCTGCCTTAATAAAAGATAATCGATGTAGTTGTAAAAAATAGTGCCTGCATTCCGGCTGGTAATGAGTTTGATAATGCCACTTTTTATTGCACAAACTACTTTTACGTAGTCTGGTTGCCAGTTTTGGATGGCTTGTAACATTTTATCGAAGCCCAGTATGTTCTTTGTCCGCAGAAAGTTGTAGCAAAACATAATCAGATTCATTTCTCCATTTACTTTCTCCAGGCCCTTTACCAATGTGTGTGTAAAGCCCCAATGCCTTTTGATAGTACCAAAGGGATGTTCTACTATCGCCTGCCGTCGTTTATAATACTGCGGATTTACTTTTATGTTGTTATCATTTACATCCACCGCATCCTGATACTCACTTCGCTGCACTATTCGCCTAGGTAGCTTAGTACACTGGTGTTTTAATGCACAGGTTTTGCAGGCTTTTGTACGATAGGTTTTAAACCGGAAACTTGTTTCATTGGCTTCGCCCTTTTTATTGTGCCAGGTACCCAGTGTGGTGAGTGTTGCTCCTGCAGGGCAGGTGTAAGAATCTGTTGCTTTGTCATAACTAAAGTTCTCTGATAAAAACTCCGGGGCGATATGCTTTACCGATGGTTGGTCTTTATACGCCACATGCGTTATCATATTATCCTGCTGGCACTGCTGCAACTCTGCTCCGGTATGATAACCCTTATCGGCCAGTACCACCAGCTTATCTTCTTTTTGTAATTGTAAATTTTGTTTGGCCTGTGTGGCGGCGTTGTGCAATGCCTTGCCATCATTGGTATTGGTAGCTTCAGTATGTACGATCAGGTTGTGCTTATCGTCCACAGCGTTCTGTGTATTGTAAGCTACTTCCACAATGTTTTTTACAATGATGATGCTGCGGCTGTCCGCATCATTGGTACTGATCTGTTTGTCTGTTGTGTTATCCAATTGCGCCTGCAGGCTGTCGTATTTGATGGTTCGTTCTTTTAGTTTGGCAAGGCCTTCTGCTATCTTTTCTTTTTTTATCTGCAATTCTTCCTTGTCTGTGGTTTGCTCCTGTTTATCCAGCTCATCGAGTTCCTGCAAATATTTTACTGTTTTATCTTCTATAAAACCCCGGTGCTTGTCTATCTTTTTTTGATTGTAATTGTTCTTCTTACTGTTCACGGCTTTAAATTTGCTGCCATCTACGGCAATAGTCGCTTTGCCCAGCAGACCTGCATCACCCAGGAACTGTACATACAGCCGGAACATATTTTGAAGTGGCTGCGCATACAGCCGGCGAAAGTCAGCAATAGTATGATAGTTGGGCTGCAGGTTCTGCAACAGCCATTGCAATTCTGTATTGCGGATGCACTCCTTCTCTAATTTTCTGCTGCTCCGGATTTTATTTAAATAACCATACAGATACAGTTTTAAAAGTACCTGGGGCGCATACGGCGGACGACCCTCACTCTTGTGTACCGTATTTGTAAAACATAATTGGTACAAATCCAGTTTATCAATAAAGGCTTCTACCAGCCTTACTGAATTATCAGCATTCACCTGGTCTTCCAGTGTGCTGAAATAACTTTGATGGCGGTTGTTACCCTGGATATATTGCATAACGTTAAGACAACAAAAATCATACTGCTTTTACCCTCCTGAATAATGTGTGTATATTTATAGAGCGGCAATGGGTTTTTTCACAAACTGCCGTTGGCTGCTATGTTGCGACACCCCAATTATTGAGAGTGTATGAAACAGAATAAATATTTTAAATGACTTATCATACAGTACTTTGGTTTCTTTTCGGGGCATTACTAGTAACATTCGCAATTGTAAGAAAATGGAATAATAAAAAATTGAATGTTACGCTTGGAGTTTTAATGGGGCTTATATTTATCGGACAATTTCTACCAAGACAACTTTGGGGCAAATGGAATGCGATTTCAAAAGTAGAAGCCAAAAGTATATCTAAAATTCTTTTACGACCATCAGCACCTGATTGGAAAGTGAATTTGACAGGCAAAGACTTTATTATATCTAACCAAAAGCAAATTGACACAATCATTGACTTGCTTCAAAATGTAGAAGTATATTTCCCAGGACACCCATCACGAATTTGGGAGACAAAGATGATTTTTATTAGTTTGCAAAAGGATACTTTCGAAATAAAAATTCATCAAACAGAAAATAACGGAACAGTAATCTATACGCTGTCAAACGAATGGAGAAAGGACGCAATCGGACCTTATTTAGAAAAAATTATTTCTTACGAAAAGCCTGTTTATAGCGACACTTCAACAACTAAAAATTAAGTTTTGGATAGTTCCCGAGATTGACCCCTACCCCAAAAACTGACAAAAGGTAAATTAGAGTAAAAACGTGCCATTATTCATAACACTTGAAAAATGTAAAATGAAATTAGCTGATTAACCTAAATGATGTCCCAAACGCCGAGAACAGTTTGGTTTATGAAATAGAAAATGTATGATCCTGCCTGCTACCATTAAAACCGGGTATTGTTATTCAGCAAGATTTTACAATCCTGGATGCGGCAAAAATTGAACCATTTAAACAGTAAAAGATCCACCGCTAAAAAGTATTCGCAAACATTGGTATTTCAGCAATTTGCAAATCCAAACTTCAGATCCGGCTGGCCAGTCAATATTCAATATTAGTACTTAACTTCAACAAATAATATCAATAGTTGTTGTTGGCTGACAGAATACCTTCTATCCCACCTGCTGCATTACCTGCCCGTTAGCTACAAACCAGAGACAACTTTGTTAAAAAAAAAGTATAAAATAAGATATTTAAAAAATGATCAAATGGCTAATAAAAACAAAATTTCAAATGTTGTATTTTCAGTCTATATCCTGTTAGCTTTCTACGTTTTTGGTGGAGGTATAGTAAATTCGCTGGTTGCTTACAGGACATGGCGTGCGGTAGGCGCAAATGAATTTCCTGAATTTCATCAAATTGATAGTTCGCTGATCATTCCGCTATTTGTTATCTTCTTTTTCTTGTCCTTCATCCCCCAGATTTTATTGCTTTGGTATCGACCAATGGTTATCTCCAGGTGGTTAGTTTGGTTGGCATTACTTTTTAATTTAATAACCCTTATCTCAACTATGACCATTCAAATCCCTATCCAGGTTGAGCTTGATAAAGGATTTTCTTTAGAATTAATTGAACGGCTTATATCCACCGATTTTATATATAGAAGGATCCCAATGTTATTATTGGCAGTAATAAATTTCATAATGCTCTATAAAGTAGTGAAATATTCCGGTAACAGCCAGAATCCGTCGATATAAGGAAAAGCTATTCCATAACATTCGGTTGGATGCCTTGATGGTTAACGGAATAAAAACCGGCTTTTGAACTACAACCAGCTAATTTTAGAACGGGTCACACCTTCACGGCCACACTATGCACCGCAGCGGCCATTTCTTTTACAAGATTGGGATCTTTTTCAATGGCATTGCCAACCACAATTACATCGGCACCGGCCTTACAGTTGAGGTAGGCTTTTTCGGGTTCAATAATTCCACCGCCGATAATTAAGGGTACTTCAATAACAGCAGAAACTTTGGCGATCATATCTTCGGTAATGGCACGTTTGGCGCCGCTGCCGGCATCCATATAAATCAGTTTCATGCCCAGCATTTCGCCGGCCATCGCCGTACACATGGCGATTTCATTTTTATCGGCAGGTAAAGGAGTAGCATTGGAGATATAAGAAACCGTGGTAGGGGCCCCGCCATCAACCACCATATAACCGGTTGATAAAATTTCAAGCCCGCTTTGTTTAACCACCGGTGCAGAAATCACGTGTTGCCCGATCAACAGATCGGCATTGCGGCCGCTGATCAATGACAGATACAATAAAGCATCGGCATATTTACTTACCTGGTTAGGGCTTCCGGGAAAAAGTATTACAGGAATGTTACAATTGCGTTTTATCAATTGCACACATTCATCTAAATAATTAGAGATAACCAAACTGCCGCCAACCAATAAATAATCTACTTTGGCATTTACTGCCAGTTCGATCAATTGCTCCATATTGCTGTCATTCACTTTATCAGGATCGATCAATACGGCAAATGATTTTTTATGCTGCTGTTTTCGTTCTGTTAAAGAATGGTAAATGCCTTTGATCATTTCCCCGCGGTTGGTTTCGTGCAAAAATGTATAAAAATTCGTTCTTACCGAAATAATAGACTCAAATAAAACGTATATGGCTGCAAATTCGTACATTTTATCCCTAATTTTGACAAGATGACGGATATATCTGGTGAGATAAAATTTAAAACGGCCCGAAGTGGTGGAAAAGGAGGCCAAAATGTGAACAAAGTGGAAACCATGGTGGAGGGCTATTGGCATATCGGTTCTTCTGCCCTGTTTACCCGGGAAGAGAAAATAATGCTTCAGGAAAAGCTCAGCAATAAGATAAATTCAGATGGATATCTTCAGGTAAAGAGCCAGACCGACAGGACGCAGCTGGGTAACAAGCTACAGGTAATAAAAAAAATGAACCTTTTAATAACAAGGGCCCTTATAAAACCCAAACCCAGGAAAGCAACAAAACCAACAAAAGCTGCCAAAGAAAAAAGGATAGGAGTAAAAAAGAAAGTTGGGATACTGAAAGATTTCAGAAAAAAAGTGAGCCGCGATATCTGGTAAATGTAAAAACTATGAAAAATTGCCTGTTGACTTTCCCGCTCTTTTTTGCAAGTGTTTTTAATATTAACCATTACCAAAATAAATTTACACCAACTGAAATAACAGGTACGATTAAGATCACTTTCATAAATACAATTAAGGGAACACCGGTACAACTGGATACGGTTACTTATGCTAACCCATTTTCCGAAAAATATACTGTTTCAAAATTCAAATATTATATCAGCCATATTGCACTTGCCTTTAAGGATGGTGTGTTTAAAGAATCCGATAGTTACCACCTGGTTGATGAAAGTAAGCCGGGTTCTTTAAGTTTTAGCTTTTCAGCAACTGTAAATACATACCAATCCCTTTTATTTATGATTGGTGTAGACAGTATAAAAAATGTGAGCGGTGCACAAACAGGAGCATTGGATCCATTGAATGATATGTTCTGGACATGGAACAGTGGCTATGTGATGGCAAAAATGGAAGGCCATTCACCACAATCAATGGTGGTTAATAATAAAGTTGAATTTCATATTGGCGGATTTTCAGGTAAATACAGTGTTTTAAAAAAAAGGAGGCTGGATTTTCCGGCAGGAATGATACCGGACATAAGGGAAGGCAGGACCACCGAAATAATAATTGAAGCGGATCTTGATAAATGGTGGCAGGGCCCCCATGATCTGAAAATATCCACAAACCCCGTTTGTACTACCCCGGGAGAATTGGCAAAAAAAATGGCTGATAATTACAGTAAGATGTTTACTATAAAAAAGGTTATAAATAATTGAGATTGAAAATAAGAATCATCATATTGCTGTGTACCTGTATCGGTTTATATATTTTATTTATAGGGGCCGGCAAAAAAATACCTGTTGTTCAGGATAAGGATACCGCTTATACCCCCATTTATCTTGAATTTAAAATACCAGATGGATGGCCAAAACCGCCGACTGATATCTTTGCAAAGAACCGGCTTACGGAACCGGGATTTCAACTGGGCAAAAAATTATTTTATGATGGCCGTTTAAGCAAAGACGGTAATTTTCCCTGTGCCAGCTGCCACCAGCAGTTTGCTGCATTTGCTTCTTACGAGCACGACTTCAGCCATGGTTTTAATAATTCGTTTACCACCCGCAATGCGCCGCCCCTGTTTAACCTGGCCTGGATGACTAAACTGCATTGGGATGGCGGCATAAATCATATTGAAGTACAGCCGCTTTCTCCAATTACTGCAAAAAATGAAATGGCAGAGATCCTTGACAGTGTATTATACAAGTTGAAAAAAGATACGGCTTACCCCAAATTTTTTAAAGCTGCTTTTGGCAGTACCGAAATTAACAGCCAACGTATGTTAAAAGCACTGGCCCAGTTTATGGGTTCAATTGTTTCATCCAACTCTAAATATGATAAAGTGCAAAGGGGTGAAGCCAGCTTTACGCCCGGCGAAGGGAATGGTTATAATTTTTTTAAAGTAAAATGTGCTGCCTGTCATAAAGAACCGTTATTTACAGATAACAGTTTTAGAAATAACGGGATGGCACTTAATGCCTTTTTACAAGATTTTGGAAGAATGCGGATCACCGGCAACAAAAATGATTCCTTAAAATTTAAGGTGCCCAGCCTTCGTAACATCATGCTTACTTTTCCGTATATGCATGACGGGAGGTATTATTCGATTGGATCAGCCATTGATCACTATCGCACCGGCATCATAACCACTCAACCTACTTTGGATACTTTACTCTTAAAACGGATCGCAATCAGCGCCAGGGAAAAAAGTGACCTGATTTATTTTTTAAACACCCTTACTGATACCACTTTAACCCGCAGCCCAAGGTTTGCTGAACGTTAATTCCGGCCTGCTGATCCGGGTTTTAAGAGGGAAAAGAGTAAACCATTTTAAATTAAGAAAGCCTTACCTGTAATTAAAAATTATAAAGGTAAATTTGAGCATAAATGAACATATAGTTGAGTGGTATAAAAAAATTAGCCGGACAAACATTATGGTATGGTGTACCCACCATTGCCAGCCGTTTCCTGGGTTATTTAATGAATATGGCTTTGCCTTTTTTTGTAGCATTGCCCGAAAAAACGGCCGACCTGGTTCAGGTGTACACCATCATCCCTTTTTTAAATGTGCTGTATGCCTATGGCCTGGAAACAGCCTATTTCCGTTTTTCCCAAACCCACGATAAACAAAAACTGTACAACACCCTATCCCTTTCACTTTTATTCAGCAGTATATTCTTTACGGTTATTTTATTGCTTTGTAAAAATACATTGGTTAATGCTGCCGATCTTGATCAGCATCCCGATTATATACTCTGGATGATCGCCATTATTGCTGTTGATAATTTAAATACATTACCCTTTGCCAAACTGCGGCAGGAGAACCGGCCTAAACGATATGCCTTTGCCAGAGTTGCCGGCATAGTATTAAATGTGTTAGTGGTCATTTTTTTTCTGGGTATCATTCCAAAAATACTGGAATCAGATCCCGGTCATTTTCTTCACCATATCTACCATAAAGATTTTGGTCTTGGTTATTATTTACTCGGAAATCTCTGTGGCAGTTTATTTACTTTATTGGTACTCTCCAAAGAAATTAAACAGGTAAAGATCCGTTTCGATCTTACACTATGGAAAGAAGTGATGCGATACAGTGCGCCATTGATCATTGTAGGACTGGGCGGTATGGTGAACGATGTACTAAGCCGTTTAATTTACCGGCACGTAGTTGATCTGCCACAAAACCAGGCCGATCATGAACTGGGTATTTTTGCAAACATCTTCCGGATCGCTTTATTGATCACTATTATGATACAGGCTTTCCGTATGGCCGCCGAACCTTTTTTCTTTAATAAAAGCAAGGATGAGAATGCACAGAGAACCTATGCCCGTGTTATGAAATTTTTTGTAATTGCCTGTTGCTTTATGTTTCTGTTCATCGGTTTATTTTTAGATGCCTTCCGGTGGATCTTTATAACCTTCGCAAACCCACGCTGGGCCGAAGGTATGGAGGTAGTGCCTTTACTTGCGCTGGGTAATATTTTCCTGGGTATCTATTACAACCTGAGTGTTTGGTATAAGCTCACCAATAAAAATATCTATGGAGCGGTCATCACCATTGCCGGTGCTGTTATTACCATTGTTTTAAATATCCTCCTTATCCCCCGGTTGCATTACACCGGGGCCGCCATAGCAACATTCAGCTGCTACTTATTTATGATGATCTGCAGTTATGTACTGGGACATAAATATTACCCCGTTCCCTATGCCGTAAAAAAGCTGATCGCCTATTTAACGCTCATCGTACTTATCTATCTGGCACATCTTGGTTTGGTTCATTTTGTTTCACCGTCATTGATCTTTTCGTTAAGCACTGGTTTGGTATTATTTATTTTATTCAGCTGGTTTGTAACTAAAATTGAGGCCAGGGAAATGGCAAAGCTTCCGGTTATTGGAAAGTATTTTAAGCCACCTGATCCTGCCTAGTTTTCAGTAACTTCATTTCATGCGAAAGCTGTTGCAATATTTATTTAAACGGCCACTTACCTGGATGGCCAACACACTTAGCGCCAAACCTGAAAAGGAAACGGTGTTTAAATCATTAAGCAAGCTATACAGCAGCAGCAAAAAAAACAGTAAACGGATCTGCAGCCTTTTCATTGATCCCTCAAAAGATAAGTTTATCATCTTCAGCGACCAGCACAAAGGAAACCGTGACCGTGCCGATGATTTTGCAAACAATGAATTTAATTACCTAAAGGCGCTGGAATTTTATCACAGCCGGAATTTTTCATTTATAAACCTGGGCGATAGTGAAGAAATGTGGAAATATAAAGCAGAAGAGATGTTGCCCAAAAATATAAAAAGCTTTTTCGCCGAAGCTGCTTTTCACCCGGGCAGGTATTATAAAACATTTGGTAATCATGATCTCATCTGGAAAAACAAATGGGATACAGGGCGTTTGATGAAAAAATATTTTACCATGCCGCTGCCCGTTTATGAAGGCATTATTTTAAAAACTTTAATTAACGGCCGGCCACTCACTATATTCTGTACACATGGCCACCAGGGCGACAAAATGAGTGATAATAACGCTTTCAGCACCTGGGTAGTGGCCCATATATGGGCACCCATACAACGTTACCTTCGGATAAATGTAAACACCCCCAGTAAAGATGATTCGTTACGCAATAAACATAACAAACTGATGCACCAGTGGAGCAGCAACAGAAAAAATGTATTATTGATTACCGGCCATACACATAACCCGGTTTTTGCTTCCGGCAAATATTCCAGCCATCCTTCCAATATTATTGAACAAAATGAAAATGAAAAACCAAGGCCTGTTTATTTTAATACAGGTTGTTGCTGTTTTAATGATGGTGATATTACCGGAATAGAAATTGCAGATGGTTTTATCCGTCTTGTAAAATGGAGTGATGAAAAGGAAGTTTCAAAAAGGAAGGTGCTGGAAGAAATCAGTTGGGCTGATCTGTTAGCTGATCTTTAATTTAAACCCTGTTACTACTTATGCCCCAGCTCAAAAAATGATTTTGCTATCTGCATCAATCATCATCTTTTACAACTACTCTTACAAAAGCTGCTCTTTTAGGAGCTGGCATCACTGCATTCAATCCTTTTACGCCTTTCCAGATCACTTCACTAAATTCCAGATCAGGTGCACTGTCTTCTTTACTAAAATCAAATGCTGCAGATCGCTCTGCCAATTCATTCCAAACTAAATTTTTATCTGCTAAATTAACATTAGAAGGTAAGGCCGTAAAGGCTGTATTGTTGGGTATGGGTGTGAAACATCTCCACATGGGCGTTGCACCGGCATCATACTGGCTCATTGGCGGAAGGCCCAGGATCAATTCCATGGTACGTAACATACCACTGGTTGTATAGGGCGTATGATCAACAAAATTTCTTTTAACATAGGGGCCCGCAACATACGCTGTAGTCCGGTGAGCATCTACATGGTCGGGGCCATTTTGCGCATCGTCTTCTATAATAAAAACAACGCTTTCTTTCCAGACAGGACTATTGCTCAAATATTCTATAAACATCCCAACAGCAAGGTCATTATCTGCAACATGGGCAAATGGTGTTGGCTTATTTATACTCATGCCCTGCGTATGATCATTGATCAACCGCAGTGTATTAAATTGTGGCACCGCATTAATGGCAACTAAAGAATCAAAATCCCTTTTCCATTGCCCTACCCTGGTAGTGTCCTGTACACTTTCATCCCAACTGGTGTAGTAAGTACAAAAATGATTTTCCAAAACGGGAATATTAGCTTTATAATCATCTGCAAACTCACCGTATGAGCGATAACTAACGCCGGCCTTTTTGCAATAGTCCCAGATAAAACCACCTTTATTATTGGCAATTTTCCGGGTTCCTTCTGCATCATATTCTCCGCCACGGCCTCCATAACTGGTTACCCAGTTCTTTTCCAGGTAGTCGGTTGCATAAGCACCCATACACCAGTTATGCCCATCTGCACTTACTTCCCCATCCACATAAAAATTATCCAGTAACACAAATTCCCTTGCCAATTTATGTTGATTGGGGGTTATTCTTTCTCCAAATAAAACAAGGCTTGTATCTCCATTACCTTCTTTAACATCCCCCAAAACCTGGTCGTAGGTGCGGTTTTCCTTAATAATATAAAACACATATTTTATGGGAGTTGGATCACCCATTTTTCCCGGAACAGGATTGCCTTTTTCAATTACGCGCTGCTTTTCTTTTTCCTTTGTATAGGGTGTATTTTTATAAACCTGTTGAGCATACAGGCTTAGTTGTTTTTTGGATGGCAAATCAATAATGCTCATTGTTCCTTTAAATAATCCGCCGATATATTGTACTTCTTTTTCTTTATTGCCCCCCTGGAAATCTACTTTTTGTTTTTTTCGTGCCGGGTTTGGCCCATCCGGATTTGCAAAAGAAGTAAACCCCTTTCCGTTGGTTACCCATATTTTTTTACCCACAACCTTTACGCAGGTTGGATACCAACCCACCGGAATAAACCCTTTTGAAGTACTGAAGCCGGGTTTACTGACATCAAAAACAGTTAAACAGTTATTGTCAGCATTGGCAATAAATAATGTTTTATCATCTTCACTTAAGGCCAGGCCATTACTGGTGCTCCCCGGTGGAGCATCGGGATATAAAGAAGCAGTAAGGGTTTCAATAATTTTTCTATCCTTTACATTTATTACCGAAACTGAATTATCATTGGCATTGGCAACAAATAAAAATGTATTATCCTTTGTTATACAAATATCATTGGGGTTATCACCAACATTAATTTGAGCAGTAATATTCCTTTCTTCGGTATTAAATACAATCAATCTGTCGCAACCCCAGCAACTGATGTAGAGTTCTTTTTTATCGCCTGACAGCAGGCAGGTGTAGGCCTCTCCATCCAGCTTAACCTGTTGCAGAATATTCTTTGTCAGCAGATCAATTATATACAGTGAATTATCATCCTTGGTGACCACATAGAGCAAATGCCTTGTATCATCAATATCAATACCTGCAGGTGAAATTTTGTTGGGCCATTTTCTACCCAGTTTAATACTGTCTTTTAGTTGCAGTTTATTATTACGAATGGCATATTGCAGGATCCAGTTATCATTTCCACCTCCGGCAAATAAATATTTTTCATCACTGCTGAATTTCAGACCCAGCCAGCTTTTTTCAATTTCAATATTATCTAAAATCTTTTCTGTTTTGGTATTGATCAGTTGAAGGCTCTGTTTACTTTGCCCGTTGTTGGTAACAGCAATCAGTCTTTTGGAATTGCTTACTGCTATATTCAATGGCAGGTCGCCCAAGGGTACACTTCTCCCTGCCGGTGAAAGCGACCAGCCATTCGGTAGTGTTACCCTCTTTTGTGCGTGGGCATTAAATGCTAAAAGAGAAAGAATAAAAATGATTAATTTTCTTTTATTCATAGTGATGCTATTAAGAAACTAAAGTTAGCAAAAGCAATCATTACATGCCCCGGTTAATATTTTTTATACAGATCGTAAATGATCTTTTTATCAGCATCAGTAATTACGGCCAACGAATCCTGCTGAACAAAATGTATTTTAAACGCTTTAACAGCAGCGATGGAGTCCCTGGTATCATAGCCAATGATGCGTAAAGCCTGCAAAGCATTAAAATTTTCGGGCAATTTTACAGATACCGTATCATACCAGTAACCAAAACCATTTTGCGCCAGTTGCTGCCAGGGGAAAAACCGGTTGGGGTCTACTTTTCGTGCAGGGGCAATATCAGCATGGCCAATAAAATTAGCCGCAGGTATATTGTAATTTTTTTTAAGTGTTTTTAGAACCATCAACAGGTTACTGATCTGTGCTTCTGTAAAAGGTTCAAAACCATTATTGTCAAGTTCAATACCGATAGATGAAGAATTTACATCTGTTATATTACCCCATTTGCCATTACCGGCATGCCATGCCCTCAGGTAATCGTTTAACATGTGATGTACCGTGCCGTCCTTACAAATCACATAATGTGCACTCACCTGTGTGCGGGGCAGGGTAAAAGTGGTTAGTGTTTGCCTACAGCTGTTTTGAGCGGTATGGTGTATGATCACAAAATTAGGTTTCCGCATTCCAAAATTGGTGGTACCCACCCATTGCCCGGCCATCATGGCGCTATCTATTGCCGGCGGCTGTTTCCGTAATTCTCTGGAGAATGCCTTAGCCTGTTTTTTATAGCTGCGGTTAGTTTTAGCATATTTACTGTTGCTGCAACTGTTAGTTATAAAAATCAGAAATAAAAAAGTAATAATTTTTTTGAGTTTCATACACTTCTCTTATTAAATGAAAGTTACGGACAAAATCTGCAAATTTTTAACCGGAATAAAAAAGCTGTCCCATAAGGACAGCTCAATAATTCATAATCAACCTGCCGTGCAGCAGTTGATGAATTTATAATTTCTACAGTGTGGCCATATCAATTACAAACCGGTACCGTACATCCCCTTTGATCATTCTTTCATAAGCCTCATTAATGTCTTTCATCGCAATCACTTCCACATCGCTAACAATATTATGTTTGGCGCAATAATCAAGCATCTCCTGTGTTTCGGGGAGTCCGCCAATTAAAGAACCCGCCAGGCTTCTTCTTTGAAAGATAAGATTGAATGGTATCACCGGAGCTCCCGGAGGTGGCACACCCACACAAACCATGTTACCATTTGTTTTCAGCATTCCCAGGTAAAAATTATAATCATGCTGTGCCGAAACCGTATCTAAAATAAAATCAAAATAATTGGCTACGGATTTAACCTGTTCTTCATCTGTTGTTAATACAAATTTATGTGCCCCTAATTTTTTTGCATCTTTTTCTTTAGCAGCGGTATGACTCAACATCGTAACTTCTGCACCCATGGATACGGCCAGCTTTACACCCATATGCCCCAATCCACCTAAACCTAAAATACCTACTTTTTGTCCTTTACCCACTTTCCAGTGGCGCAGGGGTGAGTACGTGGTAATGCCTGCACATAGTAAGGGAGCTATAGCTTCCAATGGTTGTTTATCGGTAAGGTGTAAAACAAAATCTTCATGCGCCAATATGTTTTTACTGTAGCCGCCATAGGTTACCCCGCTGCCGTCTCTTTCCATTCCATTGTATGAAAAAACGCCACCTGTTCCGCTGCAATGCTGTTCCAGTCCATCCTTACAGTTATCGCATTCCCTGCAGCTGTCAACCAGGCAGCCAATACCGGCCAGGTCGCCTACCTTGAATTTTTTTACATGATCACCTACTGCGGTTACAACACCTACAATTTCGTGTCCGGGTACAACAGGATAGATCGTCATTCCCCAATCATTACGGGCAAAATGAAGATCACTGTGACAAACCCCGCAATACTTAATTTCAATTTGTACGTCATGTGGTTTGGGATCTCTCCGGTTGATTGTCCAGGGGGCAAGCGGAGCCGTTGTATCCTGAGCAGCATATGCTTTTGTTGATGACATAATAAAATAGTTTTTTTCAAAAATACCCATTTAATTCATATTGCGGGTTACGATTATATTAATATTCCGTTTCTCACCCAATCTTTTTACCTTTCCAGTTCAAGACCATTTTTATGAAAAAAATATGTTTGGCAGTTGTGCTGCTTATTCCTTTAACTATCATTTTTGCCCAGCAAAAACCAGCCTATGTTTTATATAATACCGATGGCAAAAAGGTTTCGTATAATAAAATGATCAGGCAATTATCTAAAAAAGATATTGTAATGATCGGTGAGTTTCATAATAATGCTATCAGCCACTGGATGGAGCTGGAGATCACCAAAGACTGTAAAGAAAACCGGAACCTGGTATTGGGTGCCGAAATGTTTGAACAGGATAACCAGGCCGCACTGGATATGTACCTGCAGGGAAAATTATCGTCCAAAGGATTAGACAGTAATGCCCGCCTCTGGAAAAACTATCCTACCGACTATGCACCCCTGGTAAATTTTGCTAAAGAAAATAAAATAGTATTTGCTGCTACCAACATACCACGCCGCTATGCTTCTTTGGTTTCTAAAGGCGGCTTTGAAACACTGGATACCATCCCTGCAACGGCAAAAGCATGGATAGCACCCTTGCCCATTGCCTATGACTCTACCCTGCCCGGCTATAAAAAAATGATGACGATGATGGCGGGACATGGTTCAGCAAATATGCCCAAAGCACAGGCCAGTAAGGATGCAACTATGGCTTTTTTTATTCTAAAATACTTTGTACCCGGCAGCCTCTTCATTCATTATAACGGCAGTTTCCATTCCGAATATCATGATGGTATTGTTTGGTATTTAAAACAAGCCAGGCCTGAACTTATGATTGTAACAGTGACCACCGTTTCGCAAAAAGATATTAAAAAATTACTGGCCGAAAATAAAGGCAAGGCCGATTACATTATTTGTGTGGATGAGGATATGACATCTACATATTAAAACACTCCCCAAATACATCATAAAACTAATTTTTCTCTTTTAAAACATTTTTACCGGCCATTCGTCTTCAACAATATAGAAAGAAGATGCAATGACTTTAGTAATAGAAATGGCTGCCAACCGTAATAAAAATATTACCCAAACGATCAAATCGATCAGTGACCGGTTGTTTGGTTTTATTAAGCAACGGGTGGCCAGTACGGAAGATGCCGAAGACATTTTACAGGACGTTTTTTACCAGTTTGCCGGTAATACCGAACCCATTGAGCAGGTTACAGGATGGCTTTACAAAGTGGCCCGCAATAAAATAACCGATAATTACCGGAAACATAAGCTACCCCTGGCTGATGATATATTCAACAGTGGCGAAAGTGGAGAGGATAATTTTAACTGGAAAGAAATGCTAATGCCGTCTGACTCAACACCGGAAACGGAATACTTACGGAACATTTTTTGGGAAGAACTGCAACAGGCCCTGGACGAATTACCTGTAGCACAACGCGAAGTATTTGTACAAACCGAAATAGACGGTATGACATTTAAAGATATTGCAGCACATAACGGGGAAAGTGTGGCCACGCTGATCAGCCGAAAAAGGTATGCTGTATTACATTTAAGAAAGCGGTTGCGGATTTTAAAAGATGAGTTAATAAATTATTAAAACAAAAAATTAAATAAAATGAAAAAGTTCTGGATCAAAAAAGGATTGATGATATTTTTATTCGGCATTGCTGCGATACTGCTATTTGGCTTTGTGGTGATGGGTTTATGGAATGCCATATTACCCGTTGTACTTGGAGTAAAAGCGATCACCTTCTGGCAGGCATTAGGAATTTTACTGTTAAGTAAAATTTTATTCGGTGGTTTTAAAGGGGGTGGCAGAGGAATACGTCATAATGGAAAATGGATGGAAATGAAACAAAAATTTTCAGGGATGACGCCGGAAGAAAGAGAAAAATTTAAAGCCGAATGGAAAAACAGGTGTGGTGGTAGATGGAATATGCAGCAAACAAAAACCGATCCGTCATCCGACATTGTTGCCTAGTAAATAATTAAAAAAATTATTTACTGTTAAACAAAGAGCAATATGAAAATACTTGTTTTTAAAACCAACCTTACAAATAATGCACATATTCAAAAAGTGAAACCCGCTTTAAACGGGCATCCATATATAATAGATTGGAATGTAGACCTGAATGACTGTGATAAAGTATTAAGAATAGTTGCTGAAAATATGCCAGCCCGTGAAGTAGAAAAGATCGTTTTTAATGCAGGCTATTTATGTGAAGAGTTAAAATGAGCTTACAGAAACTATATCTGAATTGTAAAGGCGTTTTTTTGATCTGCCGTGTTTATAATTAATTTTTCTTTTATCTTTACCCCTTTAAATAATATTAAAAATGAAAACGATCATTACCCTTATAACCTTATTATTTTTGCCCTTTTCCGGTATTACCCAAAATACTGATTCAAAATCATATGATGATCTAATGAACCAATCCCGAAGGGCAAGAACAACAGGTATTATTTTAGTTTCTACCGGGCCTTTGGTAGCGGCAGGCGGAATAGGTACATTAATTTATGGATTATTACAAAATGAAATAGGAGATGCCAGATATTATTATGATATAAATGGCAACTATGTTGAAGTGCCTGCAAAAAAATATACTACAGAAATCATTGTAGGAGCCGCAGCAACCCTTGTTGGATTAGGCATGGCATTAAGCAGTATTGCTTTTAGCAATAAAGCAAACGATTTGAAGAGTGAAGCAAAAAAAATGAAATTAAAAACTTCAACAGACCGTATTCATATCCCCGGATTTCAAAATGGCCTTGCCAATGCAAGAACAACACAATATAAACTTTCACTGATAATTCCTTTAGGCAGAAAATAAAAGAATCTGTTATAATTACCAATTCAATTTTGGTTTGATGCATATCTGAATAGGCATTTCCCACAATGTAATTATGTAAAAGACCTGCTTTTAAAAAACGGTTACATATTTCTTCTATATTGTCCTCCAACAGCATATAATGCATTAGTGATCTGTCCCAGTGAACAGAACTTCACCGTTTCTATCAACTCAGCAAAAAGATTTTCGTTATTCACGGCAGCCTGTTGCAACCGTTTTAGCATTTCCGTACTTTTATCAGCATGCCGTTTGTGAAAGGCCCGTAAGGTTTTGATCTGAAATTCTTTTTCTTCGGTAGTAGAGCGTATCACTTCGGTTGGTAAAATGGTTGGACTTCCTTTTTTATTCAGGAATGTATTTACGCCAATGATCGGATAGTCGCCTGTGTGTTTTAATGTTTCATAGTATAAACTTTCTTCCTGGATCTTATTACGCTGGTACATACGTTCCATAGCGCCTAATACGCCGCCTCTTTCCGTTAAACGGTGAAACTCAGCCATTACCGCCTCTTCCACTATGTCTGTTAATTCTTCAATTAAAAAAGCACCCTGGTTGGGATTCTCATTTTTTGCGGTACCCAGTTCCCGGTTGATGATAAGCTGAATAGCCATGGCCCGGCGAACACTTTCTTCGGTAGGTGTGGTAATGGCCTCATCATAAGCGTTAGTATGTAACGAATTACAGTTATCATAAATGGCATACAATGCCTGTAAGGTTGTCCGTATATCATTAAAATCAATTTCCTGTGCATGCAGCGAGCGGCCGGAAGTTTGAATATGGTATTTTAATTTCTGAGAACGGCTGTTGGCCTTGTATTTATTTTTCATCGCCTTGGCCCAGATCCTGCGGGCAACTCTTCCAATTACACTGTATTCCGGATCCATACCATTACTGAAAAAGAAGGAAAGGTTGGGCGCAAAATCATCAATGTTCATTCCTCGGCTTAAATAGTATTCTACATAAGTAAACCCGTTAGATAAAGTAAAGGCCAGTTGTGTTATTGGATTAGCCCCGGCTTCAGCTATATGATAACCGCTGATGCTTACGCTGTAAAAATTTTGTACGGCGTTTTTAATAAAATATTCCTGCACATCACCCATTAATTTTAAAGCAAACTCTGTTGAAAAGATACAGGTATTCTGTGCCTGGTCTTCTTTTAAAATATCGGCCTGCACCGTTCCTCTTACCGTTGCCAATGCTTTGGCTTTGATCTGTTCATAAACATCTGCAGGTAAAACATCCTGCCCGCTCAATCCTAACAGGCGAAGACCCAGCCCATCGTTTCCTTCCGGTAATACCCCGGCCTCCCCTAAATCCCCTCCCGTGGAGGGGACTTTAGACTTCACTGAATTATTGAGATTTTTTGGATGAACAGGTTTGTTATCTACACCAATATACCTTGGTAAATTATCTATATCATATTTAGATTCAATTAGTTTATTTATCTCTTCCCTCAAATTATTTTCCAGGATATATTTTTCGCATTGCTGGTCAATGGCAGCATTCATAAAAAAGGCAAGCAACATGGGTGCGGGACCGTTAATGGTCATGCTCACCGAAGTCTTGGCATCACAAAGATCAAAACCACTGTATAGTTTTTTGGCGTCGTCAACAGTTGCAATGCTTACCCCGCTGTTGCCAACCTTTCCATAAATATCCGGACGGTGATCAGGATCTTCACCATACAACGTAACACTGTCAAATGCCGTGCTGAGGCGTTTTGCAGGCTGGCCAATACTTACATAGTGAAAACGCCTGTTGGTCCTTTCCGGCCCGCCCTCACCGGCAAACATCCGTGTAGGGTCTTCCCCTTCCCGCTTTAAAGGAAATACGCCTGCAGTAAACGGAAATTCGCCCGGTACATTTTCCTGCAATTGCCATTTTAAAATATCGCCCCAGTCTTTGTATTTGGGTAAGATAACTTTTGGTATTACAGTACCTGATAAACTTTTATAAGTAAGCGGTTGTTTTATAATTTTATCACGTACTTTAAATTCGTAAAATTCTTTTTGGTAGCGTTCAAGTGTAGCAGGCCATGAATCGATTAATTTTTTACACTCCGGGGTTAACGCCCCCTCTAAGGCCCCCTCCAATGAACTTCGTTCGTTCTCTTGCAGAGAACCCCACAAAGGGGAGGCTTTAAGCACTTCAATACCAAAATTTTCTTTTATTATATCAGACGCGCCTTTTAACTGATACAATTTTGTTGCAATAGTTGATTGTTCTATCACCCAGCTGTCATAAGTCGAAATGGTTTCTGCAATCTCGGCCAGGTACCTTACCCTTTTTGGCGGAATAATAGTTGACTGACTGAACGTTTCTTTGATGTGCGCATGATGTTTAATATCTCCTGAAAATTTTACATTGCATTTCTCTGCTACTTTCTCCATCAGCCTCTCAAACAATTCATTTACACCGGCATCATTAAACTGGGCTGCAATGGTTCCGATGATCGGTAACTCTTCGTCCTTAGCCGACCATAAACCGTGATTGCGCTTAAATTGTTTGCGAACATCATGCAATGCATCCAATGCACCGGCTTTATCAAATTTATTTACACAGACCACATCGGCATAGTCCAGCATATTAATTTTTTCCAGTTGTGATGCAGCACCGTATTCGGGTGTCATCACATACATGCTGATATCTACATAATCCAAAATGGATGCATCACTTTGCCCTACACCGGCACTTTCCAAAATAATAAAATCATAGTCTGCTGCTTTGCAGATATCAATGGCCTCCTGTACATATTCACTCAATGCCTTATCGCTTTCTCGTGTAGCGAGGCTACGCATATATGCCCGTGGCGATGAAATGGAATTCATCCTTATCCGGTCGCCCAGTAAAGCGCCACCGGTTTTTTTCTTGGATGGATCAACTGAAATTACGGCGATGGTTTTATCAGTGTATGCATTTAAAAACCGGCGGACTATTTCATCTGTTACTGAAGATTTTCCGGCGCCGCCGGTACCGGTAATGCCTAACACAGGGGCCACCTTGGCCTCCCCTAAATCCCCTCCCAGGGAGGGGACTTTGGAACCTGCTAAATGATGCCACTTTTCTTTTATGGCAGCAGTAACAGAATCAATATTATGTAAAACTTCATTATTTGTAAATCTGATAACTGTAAAGCCCAACTCATTCAATCTTTCGGTACGTTGCTTATCATTCTCTTTATTTTCAGGCAATTGGTGTATTGAACCATCTACTTCAACAATCAACCTGTTTTCCAATGATACAAAATCAGCTATGTATTTATCAATGATATGCTGTCTTCTGAATTTTATACCTGCAAGTTGTTTGTCTCTTAAAAATTGCCATAAAGCATTTTCAGCTTCAGTTGGTTTGGTTCTATGATGTGCAACAAATTCTTTTAACGATTTGTAATAAAAATTATCAGCCGTTTCAAAATACTCATGATCGGCTTTTCCGTTAAATAAGTGTCGGTAATCCTCACCATTTTCAGCCATTGTGATAGCTTGTGCAATTTTTTTTACATCCTTCCACTCTCCAAGAGCATAAATACCATTACCGTTAGCAGAGTGCTTCAAAGTCCCCTCTCTGGGAGGGGATTTAGGGTAGGCCGCAAAGTCGCAAGAAAGGATTACATCTTCAATCATCCCCTCAAGCCCCATATGCCTTCCGTCATCCGGACTGTAAATTCTGGTTATTCCATATTGATGCAATTCTTCTATTTCGCTTGGGAGAATTGTTCCCCCACCTCCGCCGAATATTTTTATATGCCCGCATCCGTTTTCATTCAACAGGTCTTTCATGTATTTAAAAAACTCCACATGCCCGCCCTGGTAACTGGTAATGGCTATGCCCTGAACATCTTCTTCGATGGCACATTCCACAATTTCGGCCACACTACGGTTATGGCCCAGGTGAATAATTTCGGCACCCTTGCTTTGCATGATACGGCGCATGATATTGATTGCAGCATCGTGCCCGTCAAACAAGGCGGCGGCAGTTACAATCCGCACTTTATTTTGAAGTGTAAATGACATAATAATTCAGGAATTATTTTTCGTTGCTCCATCCACAGGCACAAAGCAATACAATCTACCTGTAAAATTACGATTATAGACTGGAAATAATAATAACTGAAATGTGGGTAGTGTCTCAGTTTAAATTTCCGCTTTAATTAGTAAGCTGTCAGCCTGAGCTTTTCGAAGGCAGGTTACATAAAGAAATCATACCGGCTTCGACAAGCTCAGCCTGACAACTTTTCAAACTGAGACACTACCGAAATGTAATGGATACTGCCTGGTTTAATTAAATACGGACTTGCTATTAAATTGAGGCATATCCTGTAAACAAAAAAAATCATCTGCCGGGCAGCAGATGAACTTTTTTTCATATAGCAATTTATATCTAAAAAGAGCCGTTTATTTAAACGTTCTCATATAATTTACTACTGCCCAGATGTCATCAGCTTCAGGTATCTTCTTTTTATATGATGGCATGTCTTTACGGCCTTCATAAGTTTTATAAAATAATGCACCGTCGGTTTGTGCCTGGAATGAAGCTTTCGTGAAGTCTCCACTTTCAGTATCCAACTGGGCTGCTTTGGGGCCATCTCCTTTTCCTTTTGTGCCGTGGCATGATTTACAATGCTGATTATAGAGGGTCTTACCGTTTGCTAAAGTTGCTGCAACAGCATCCTTTGTAGGATTTACTTTGGTCTTATAAGCATCAGGCACCTTCCAGGGTTCCTGCGATGTATTTTTAGGAACAAAGGCAAATAAGATAATCGCAAACAATCCTGCGAATAATACTATAATTTTCTTTTTCATTTTTTATTGTTTTAAGTATTTATAAAGTTACGGAATTATTGTATTGGCTGGCGAATGTGGCTCCTCTTTTCTTAATCTTAACAATTGGAAAACAATCACTATGTAGTGGCCCCAAACTACAACCATCAGGATAATAAATGTAACCAGCATCCAAATCGGGGGATCAGAACTCCAAAGTGTCCTTTGGTGATTTTCAATTTTATCTGATACAGGTATCCCCCATTTTTGCTCTACTGATGTTTCCAGGTTTCCGTAGGTTTCATTTTCATCCAGTTTTACCATCAGGGTAATATTGCCTTTTGAATCGCCCGGAAGATTATCAGGGATCTCAACCGTTGCTTCACCATTTTCATCTGTGGTTCCTTCAGCAATTTTTAATGGGTTAAAAAGCCGTTTTACAAATATTCCAAGAGCAATCGCCGGAACCGGTATCTCTGTTCCGGTAGCAACATCCATCAATTTTACTTTAACGGTTAATAAAGAATCTTCTTTTACAGGAGTAATTTCAAGACGGGCTTTTTTTATGGTTACTTCTGCATTGGCAGGATCCATTTGTTTGTTGCCTGCAAATACAGCTTTGAAA
>JANOGE010000074.1:0-2632 GCA_031414035.1 Chitinophagaceae bacterium
TGATGTAGTAAAGATAAAGTACAGGATACCCGGAACTGATCTTGTTGAACTGAGGATATTTGATCATGCCGGCAAATTAATTAAGAGCCTTGTAAATGAAAATAAAGAAGCAGGAATTTACCAGGTAAGTTTTTCTGCCGGTAGTTTGCCTGCAGGAGTATATTTTTATAAACTGAATGCAGGGAGCTTTTCGGAAACAAAACGGTTTACCATTGCAAGGTAAAATTTCATCGGTTTGGCATTATATTGACTTTGAATTTAAAACCTCGATCCTATTCCGGATGCCCCGTCTGGTCTCTAACCAACGGGTTGAATACTTTCATACTTGTTTACCTGAGTATGCAATTTTTGTTTAAACCTATTTTAGGATAGGACAAAGTGAAATTACATTCTGGTCGGTGGGACACCGACCAAGGCGGAAGTGGAAAAAATTCAAAATGGGTATGCAGTACAAGCGTGCGACGCAACGATGTTAAATAAGATTACAAAAACTGGGTACAAAAAAAGCAACCTTTTACAACAACTTATCCGGTGTGATCGGCAATTGCCTTATTCTTTTACCGGTTGCATTATACACCGCATTGGCAATGGCAGGGGCAACACCCACCAGGGCTATTTCGCCAATGCCTTTGGCACCGGTTGGGCTGATGATATTATCAGGTTTATTTACAAACAGCACATCAATGGGTGGGGTGTCGGCATTTACGGGTACATGGTAATCGGCAAAATTACTGTTGGTATAACGGCCATATCGGTTGTCAATAAATGCTTCTTCGGTTAGTGCCATACCAATACCACCAACAGCACCGCCAACCATCTGGCTGCGGGCTGTGTTCTCTGCAATTATTTTTCCGGCATCGGCAGTAGAAACAATTTGTTTTAATTTAATTACGCCGGTAACCGGGTGCACATGCAGTTTTACAAAATGCACCGAAAAGGAATTCCTGGCATATTTTTGTGATTCGGTACTGGCCTGGCCCGAATCTTTTATCACTTCTATCTGGGGCTTATTGGCCTGGGCTAATAAATCGGTGTATGAAATATTTACTGATGCATTTTCGGTAACAGTAATTATTCCATTCTCATATTTTAATGCTTCGGGTTTAAAAGCAACAAATGCAGGAACATGTGCAATGGCCATTTCTTTCAGGGTTTGTTTGAAAGCAGCACAAACTTCAGTGATGGCAGTACCCACGCCGGTGGTAGATCCGGAACCGGCCTGTGTAGGACCGGGTGGCAGATCCGTATCACCTAATTCAAATCTTACTTTGTGTTGTGGCAGGCCCATTGCTTCGGCTCCTATATTTACCATGGCGGTAGAAGTGCCGGGGCCCATATCACTTACAGCACTTTGTAATATCAATGTTCCATCAGCTTTCAAAATACCTTTCGCAGTTGCCTGTCCGCGCCCTGCACCAAATACACCGCCGGCCATGCCATAACCAACCAGCATACCATTTTCTGTTAAACTACCGGGAACGGAAGGCCGGTTTTTCCAGCCAATTTTTTCTTTACCCAAAGCATAACATTCTTTGAGGAACTTGGTGCTCCAGGGAAGTTTGTTTACAGGATTAATATCTGTATGATTGATCAGCCGCAGTTCGATGGGATCCATATTTAATTTGTAAGACAATTCATCTAATGCAGATTCCAGTGCAAAGCATCCGGTAGCAGGTCCGGGCCCTCGCATCCAGGTGGGTGTATTTACATCAAGCGGTAATATCCGGTAACTGGTATTTACATTGGCGCAAGCATATAAAAACTGTGATACATTTACAATGCTTTCGCCAAAATCTTCGTAGCTGGAGGTGTTGCTAACAGCATGATGTGTTATGCCGGTAAGCCTGCCTTGTTTATCTGCGCTGATACCCATTTTTTGCCAGGCATACGGACGATAACCAACACTGGTAAACATTTGCTCACGGGTTAGCATAAGCTTTACCGGGCGCTTTAATTTTTTTGCGGCAATACAGGCTGCAGGTACATGTGGCCAGCTACGCAAACCACTGCCAAAAGCACCACCAACATATTCGGTAACCACCCTTACATTTTTTTCATCAAGGCCAAAGTTAAGGGCCAGATTGCGTTGAACGCCTTTTGGCCCCTGCGTTTTATCGTATACGGTTAATTTATCATCACCATCCCAAGCAGCAATAGTGGCATGCAGTTCCATGGGGTTATGTATTTCAATAGGTATGGTATATTCTGCTTCCACCATTACTTCTCCGGTTTTGTAAGCATCCGCATCGCCCCGTTTATAGTCGCCCGATTTTTTTAATTTTTTTTCATCGGTTTTTGATTTTTCAAAATCAGTATCAAATTCGTCTTTTATGTATACTGTTTTTACCAATGATGCTGCATGTACGGCTCTCTCCAATGTATCGGCAATTACCATGGCTATGGGCTGACCATTACTGAATACCAGGTTGTTATTAAAGACTTTTAATCCTCCCCATTCATAACCCTTTTTTTTGGGGTCTTTGGCAAAGGGATTATAACCCGGTACAACAGGGCAGTTGCCGTAATAAATAATATCCAGAACACCCGCTGCTTTTTTTGCATCGGCGAGTATCATGTTTTTAATGACACCTTTGGCAATGGTACTGCAAACAAAAACAGCATAAGCCATATT
>JANOGE010000075.1:0-6299 GCA_031414035.1 Chitinophagaceae bacterium
AGTTTATTAAAGTTCTGAAAAAATATTTTTTCTCATATTCACTTGAGTGCACCCCGATAAAAGATTAGAGTTCTCATATGGGGGTTATGTTGATTTTAGCTTTCATTAATACTCTGGGTAACATATATATTTTATTTTTAACGGATAAGGTATCTTCCGGGTATTTCATGACCTGCGAGAGCCAGATATCCATAAGCTGGCCTGACTGAATAAACACCGGCTTTTTTTCAACATCAAAACTTTCGGGCCTTTGCCTGAACACAAAAGCAGCCGCCGTATCTGTTAGCCTGCCTTCCGGAATTACAGCGCCCAGGCCAATCCCCAAACCATCCAGGTAAGATCTTGCTTCGCCAAATGTCATCCCGATCAATGAAGGTACATGCATCTGCTGATTTTCCAATCCGCCCCCAATGATCAATGTTATACTGCTTCCCCATTGTATTTTTGTTTTTTCTGCAATTCTCACACCGTTATATTGTTGTTCCAAAACAGAGCCCATCATAAAATCGGGTTTGTAAATGGTGTCGCCCAATTTCAAATGGCTCCGCTCCAGTATTTTTAATGCGAAGGAAAGGTTTTGTCCTTCAAGCCTCGGCATATCGATCATGGGTGGTACCAGGCGGTTGACCGTGATAAAAACAGTACGGTTAATTTTTACCGTGGCATTGGGATCGGGTAATTGTTTTAAAACAATACCTCTTTTTGCCGTATCCGTAAAAACAGAATCCTGGATATAAACATCAAAGCCCTGCTTTTCCAATAGTTTCACCGCATCATCTGTTTTCATCCCGGTAACAGATGGAACTTTTAAATATTCGCCATGCCGGGTTATCCAGCCAAGCATTTTCAAAAACAAAAATAAAAACAGCAATGCAATGACGATGGTTGCCAGTAGATTTACCCAAAAAGGCCGGTCTGTAATGAATTTAAACACGCTGTGAATTTAAAATTTTAATTTGATGATTGGTTAAGCCGGATCCTTATAAAAACATTCTTCAATCAATGCCGAATAAAATTGTTTAAGGGTCCAGCCCATGGCCACTACCTGCTGGGGTACCAGACTCGCCTCACTTTGCCCGGGTACGGTATTTATTTCAAGCATATATGGATGGCCTGAAGCCTCATCATAAATAAAATCTATACGCACAATACCCCTGCAATTAAAGACAGCATAGGCTTTACGGGCTTCTACCCTGATTTTTTCTGCTGTTGATTCTTCAATAACGGCCGGCGTTATTTCATCACTGGCCCCTTCATATTTGGCTTCATAATCAAAAAATTCATTTTTTGCAATGATCTCTGTAATGGGCAGCGCTATCACTTTTCCTTTTGACCTGAAAACACCGATCGTTAATTCACGGCCTTTAATAAATTCTTCCACCAATACCTGGTCATCTTCCTTAAACGCCTTATCCAGTGCAGCCTGTAATTCAGTTGCCTCTTTTACTTTACTCATTCCGATACTGCTGCCCCCGTTATTTGGTTTTACAAAAACAGGTAGTTTTAATTCATTTAAAATATAGTCGGTTGTAACAGGTATATGTTTAAAAAGATGAACGGACCTGGCTACATGCATTCCTGCAAAAGCGGCTACCGCAACGGTATATCGTTTATTAAACGTTAATGCCGATGTAGCGGTATCGCTGGTAGAGTAAGGGATATTCAACGTATCAAAATAGCCCTGCAATTTTCCGTCTTCGCCCGGTGTACCATGAAGGCTGACCAGCACAGCATCAAAATTAATTTTATGGCCATCTATAGTTATAGAAAAATCATTTTTATCTACCGGATATTTTTTACCGTCCGGTGAAAGATAATTCCATCCCAAAGGGTTGATGTCTATTTTATAACAATCCCATTTATCTGTATCGATATTTTTTTCAATAGCTAAAGCGCTTTTGTAAGAGATCACTGCCTCACCGGAATAGCCACCGGTAATAAGTGCTATTTTTTTCTTCATTATGGTGTAAAGGGTTGTTTTAGCAAAGAAACGAAATATCGCTTAAGGTTATTATTTTATGGAAGGATGATACAGTATTTAAACCAATTTAACATTTCATCAGCCCTCTCAATATCTACTGGTCCTCTTTTAAGTCGCCAATACCTTCATTCCCTGAATCCAAAACATATTTCCAGTCGCCGTTTGCTTGCTTTTTCCAGATACTTACATAGGTTCCGTAAATAATTGTGTCCTTTATATTGGGTTTCAAAGCATAAATACCATAGGTGTACCCCAACTCGCCCGACCTGGCCACTGTGCCGTTCCGGGGTTCCCATTTTATGGTATAAGCAGAGTCATTTTGCTGAATAAGGTAGTCGATGGCATCGGCGCCAACAATGGGCAATTGGTCAGGCCGGAGTAAAACACCATTACTGTCAATGTACTCCAGAAAGGCATTCTTCATCCCTTTTTCTTCACTCATTTTAGAGAAAGCCCTGTCGGCGGCCAACATATTGATTTTGTCCATCGGGTGTCCGCCGGCCTCTGTTTTTTTCTTTGTAAAAAGATCACAGGAAACAAACAATACCAGTATCATTATAAAAATTAAAAGCCTGTTCATACAACAATTTAATATAAATCAGTTAAATAAAAAGGCGAAAGTATTTTCAAATACCCTCGCCAGTCAGCAGGAAATATCACCTGCCTGAAACAGGCCTTAAAGCCCTATAAAGAATGTGTGAGTCGTGAAATGCAGGAATTCATCTTTAAGCAACTTCTTTGTACCTTAACTTCTTTTAACTACCGCTACCAGGCCACCATTCAAGCCTCCTGTTAAATGTGCATCATATCCTTTTTAGCCAGTAATTCATCAACCGTTTCTTTATACATTTCATCGGGCACACAACAATCTACCGGGCAAACGGCAGCACATTGCGGTTCCTCATGAAATCCCTGGCACTCGGTACATTTATTAGGTGTAATATAATAAATATCCATGCTTACCGGGGCATTGCGCTGGCCGGCATCAATCTGCGTTCCATCCATTAATGTAAACATGCCTTTAATGGTGGTGCCATCAGACGCTGCCCATTCTACCCCACCTTCATAAATAGCGTTGTTGGGACATTCCGGTTCGCAGGCACCGCAGTTTATACATTCTTCTGTGATCTTTATTGCCATCTATCGTAATTTTGATTTTTAATCCCTCCTAAGGAAGGTGGTGCAATTTAATAATAACAATATGAATTTACAAAAACGAATTGAATTATTACAAGTCTTAGAAAAATATTTAGATAAAAATGGCGAAGAATGGCAAAATATCAAAATCAAAGCATCTGTTCATAATGGCTGGTTCATTCCTGAATTTATTGACCTGGCGGTAAAAAATATATGTTCGGAATATCTGCAAAAAGAAAAACTGGAGGGTTGGGCAGCACATTATCACCTGGATGATAATATAGGCGGTAAAAATACAGGTATCGTGATGGCGGGGAATATTCCACTGGTTGGGTTTCATGATTTTTTATGTGTTTTTATCAGCGGTCATCAACAAACCATAAAATTATCCACCAAAGATGATATACTGCTTAAACATATCGTTGAAAAATTAGGAGACTGGGAACCTGAGGTTAAAAAGAAAATACAGTTTGCAGAAATGCTTAAAGGCTGCGATGCCTATATTGCCACCGGCAGTAATAATTCGGCCAGGTATTTTGAACAGTATTTTTCCAAATATCCGAACATCATCCGCCGTAACCGCACATCAGTTGCCATTTTAAGAGGAAATGAGACTACAGAAGATCTGCATAATTTATCCGATGATGTACACCAGTATTTTGGTTTGGGATGCAGGAGTGTTACTAAATTATTTGTTCCGGCAGGTTATGATTTTGTTCCGCTGCTGGATGCATTCAGTAAATACAAATATTTTGCAGACCATCATAAATACAAAAACAATTATGATTACCAGCTTTCCATTGCGCTTTTGAATAACGTGTATTACATGACAAATAGCAGTACATTACTGATAGAAAAGGAGGACCTTTTTTCAGCAATAAGTCAATTGAATTACAGTTATTACAATAACCCGGGAGATGTACGGGGAACCCTTACCGGCAATGCCGACGTACAATGCATTACAGGCTATGGGGGCATAGGATTCGGTCAGTCACAAAAGCCGGGATTAACGGATTATGCCGATGGGGTGGACACCATGCAATTTTTACTAACTTTATGATCCCTCTTCCTCTTAGAGAGGGGTGATACGGAGGTGTTAGCGAAGTTTATTATTGTACGATAAAATATTTACCTACGAAGCTCTTCCTAATTAATTGTTAAAGATGCCCGCTGGTAAATCGCATTTTGTCATTGCTTCGTTATTTTGTAATGGCAGGCTTAAAAGTTGAAGTAAGAGAAGGGGCTTTTTAAAACAAAATTTTATTATCATTGTTGTACCAAATAAAACCTACGAAAAATGAAATGGAAACAAATTCTATTCACTGTTGTCATTAGTGGATTGACCACCCTTGCCGTTATCTGGGGTTATGGAACTTTTTTTAAAGATAATTCCTATGCCGGGCAGCAGGCAGGAGTTATTCCGGCCAACTATAAATATGCCGGTTTAACAGATGGAAATACGGCACCAAACGGTGTTACTGATTTTACCATTCCGGCAGAAACAGCCACTCCCGCCGTAGTGCACATCAAAACAAAAACAAATGCGAAGCAGGTAAACAATAATTTACCCCGTAAACAACAACCTAATAACCCTTTCAGTGATCTTTTTGATGATGATATGTTTAACCAGCTTTTTGGCGGCAGGGGCCGTAACATTATTCCTGAGCAAAGGGCCAGCGGTTCGGGTGTTATCATCAGCGATGATGGTTATATTGTAACCAATAATCATGTGGTGGAAAATGCTGACGAAATAACGGTAACACTGAGTAATAAAAAATCGTATAAAGCAAAAGTAATTGGTACCGACCCTTCTTATGATCTGTCGGTAATAAAAATTGATGCTTCTGCCCTGCCTTTTTTATTGTATGGCAATTCGGATGATGTAAAAATTGGCCAGTGGGTTTTGGCCATTGGATACCCGTTAAATTTAGAAACCACTGTTACGGCGGGTATTGTTAGTGCCAAAGCAAGATCCCTTGGATTAAATAAAGACAGGAACGGCGATGCAAAAGCCGGGGTGGAATCCTTTTTACAAACTGATGCAGCTGTTAATATGGGGAATAGTGGCGGCGCCCTTATCAATACCGATGGCAAACTGGTAGGTGTTAATTCTGCCATTGCTTCGCCTACCGGTTATTATTCCGGTTATTCGTATGCCATTCCGGTAAATATTGTAAAGAAAGTAGTTGATGACCTGATAAAATTCGGCAGTGTACAAAGGGGATTTTTGGGTGTAAGTTTCCTTTCTTCTTCTGATATGTCGGAAGAAGATAAAAAGAGAGCAGGCATTCCTGAAGGAACAGAAGGCATTTATGCATCTGATGTTCCAACTGAAGGTGGAGCCTATGCCGCGGGTATCCGTAAAGGAGATGTACTTAAAAAAATAAACGGTACCGAAATTACAAGCGGCGCAGAAATGCAGGGCCTGTTAAGCCGCTACAAACCGGGTGATAAATTACCGGTAACCTACATTCGAAATGGTAAAGAAAATACAGTAACGGTAACCCTTAAAAATAAGGCCGGTAATTATGAAATTGTAAAAACAGATGCGGTGCTGGATGCCCTTGGGGCCGACCTGGTGGCACTGGATACAAAAAAAGCAAGGGAATACGGAGTACCCGGTGGCGTAATTGTAAAGAAGATAAATGATGGCGCTTTAAATGACCAGACAAGAATGAAAGACGGTTTCATCATTTTAAAAGTGAATGATAAAGAAATAAAAAGCATAGAGGAAATGAAAACAGCTGTTGGTTCCAGAAAAAGTATCACCATCAGCGGATTCTACCCGGGTTATGATGGAATTTATGAATACCCCATTTCTTTGGGTGAGGAATAATACCGGGTTAAATAAATAAAAAAGGGCAGCAAAACGGGAGGGCACTGAAAAAGTCATTTAAGACTTATTAACAAAGGGGAGTAAAAAGACGAAAGTTTTTTACTCCCCTTTTGTATTTTGTATCAGATTCAAAAACTTAATGTAGATGCTGACACAACAAGTAGAATTTCAATTGAGTGCATATAGCTCCCTTTATAATTTGATTGTGCCAAAGGAAAATCTTCTTCGGAAGATCAATGATCTGATAGATTTTTCCTTTGTTTACAACGAACTGGTAACCAAGTATTGTCACAACAATGGACGTGCAGCAGAAAGTCCAATTCGTATGTTCAAGTATTTATTGCT
>JANOGE010000076.1:0-16818 GCA_031414035.1 Chitinophagaceae bacterium
CAGATGTAGGGGCGACCATTGAAGTACTGATGGCGCAGTTGGAACGGTATAATAACCTGGGCAGTACGTTAGATTCTATTTTGGGTATTATTGGCGAAGATAAAATTGTGGACTATGCCCGGCGCTTTAGTTTTGATGATAAGGGGATCGAGGTTTTTAACTTTGGTAAACATAAGGGCCGTTCCGTTAAAGACGTCTTAAAGGCTGAGCCCCAGTATTATGACTGGATGATGAGGGGAGATTTTCCACTACATACCAAGCAAAAACTCACCGAAATACTCAACCGAACATTGTTAAAAAATAATTAAATAGGGATTGTCGAATATATGTTGATTTGACAGTCCGATATTTTTACTAAATTTGAAAAGCACAAACTGTTCAGGCATATTGGAAAAACTGGTCATTATACCAACATTCAATGAAAAAGAAAATATCGAAAAGATAATCGATGCCGTATTTGATTTGCAGCTTGGTTATCACCTGTTGATCATTGATGACAACTCTCCTGATGCTACCGCCGAAATTGTTAAGACATTAATTCCTAAATATCACGGACAATTATTCCTGGAAGAACGTACCGGAAAACAAGGTTTGGGTACGGCCTACATATTCGGTTTTAAATGGGCGATTGAAAGGGGATACCGTTTTATTTTTGAAATGGACGCCGATTTTTCCCATAATCCTAAAGACCTGGAAACCTTATACCAGGCCTGTAATAACGGATCGGGGGTTGCCGTTGGTTCCAGGTATGTAAAAGGAGGCGCTGTAGCTAACTGGCCCGCAAACCGTATTTTTCTTTCCAAAGGTGCTTCCGTTTATACCCGTATGATAACCTGGATGCCTGTAAAAGACCCTACTGCCGGATTTGTTTGTTACAGAAAAGAGGTACTGGAAGCCATAAACCTTGATAAAATCAGTTTTGTGGGCTATGCATTCCAGATCGAAATGAAATTTGCCGCATGGAAACTTGGCTTTAAAATAAAAGAAGTGCCTATAACTTTTATTGACCGGGAATTTGGTACCAGCAAAATGAATAAGGGTATTATAAAAGAAGGGGTATTGGGTGTACTTAAACTCCGCTGGCAAAGCCTCTTTAAAAATTACCGTAAAAAAGTTACCAATACAGTGTATCATAACAACGTGAGTTTTCACCAGCAGGATATTGCTCTGGAAAGAAAATGATTATTAATGCATGCCTTTAAAATGCAGCGATCACTCCTCCCCAAAAGTTTTTTTTATTCGTTTATGTAATTTATTTTGATGTGGCATCAGTATAACAAAACCGACTGTTATGCAAAAGCTTCAACTCACCATCCCTGAACCCTGCCACCAAAACTGGCAGCATATGCATCCAACAGAACAGGGCCGCTTTTGTAATGCCTGTGCAAAAGAAGTGATCGATTTCAGCATGATGACAGATATGGAAGTACTGAATTATTTTACCATATTTACCCATGAAAATATTTGTGGCAGGGCATTACCTGATCAATTAAACAGAACCATCAGCCAGCCAAAAGAACCCAAAAAAAGATTGTTCTGGTACTGGAACTATATTGTTATGTTCCTGATGTTTTTTTCAAAAACAAATACAGCAAAAGCACAGGGAGAAATAAAGGCAGGTACAGAGATCAGGAATACACCGGCTTGTAGAGTTGGAGAAAACCTGAAAAGCAGCAGCTGGGTTATCAGTGGTAAAGTAATCGATAAAGAGGGCCACCCGGCTTCATTCGTGTCCATTAAAATTAAAGGTTCAAATGCCGGGTTTTCTGCCGATGCAAACGGAGGGTATGCTGTTAAAGTAAAACAGAATGACATCCTTGTTATTTCCGGCGTAGGGTTTAAAACGGCTGAAGAACCGGTTGGAAAAACAACATTAATAAATACCGTTTTGGAAAAAGTGCCTTCTTCTAAATTGGGCGAAGTGATAGTAACTGTTGCAGGTGGAATGCGGCGTAGGAATCCGGATGAAAAAAATACATCTCCTTCAAATCAAAAATATATTGCTGTATTTGAGGTAAAAGATGATAAATCCATGTTGCCTGTTGATAAGGCTAAAATTTTCATTACAAAAAATTATAGTAATGATCCCGATATCGTTTTTACTGATAACAGGGGGATGTATGAACTTAAAAAGATTAAGGGAGATGATGTGTATTATATAAAGGTAGAAGCGGCCGGTTATGAGACAAATGAATTTACTGTTAACGGAAATGATTTTAATGATAGAAAAAAAGGGTGGGAGATATTTATAGGAAAGCAAAAGGTTGAAGTAAGCGTAAAGGTAATGGTAGCAGCAAAACCCGGATACGAAACAAAAGTCAGGTTAGGTCAGGTGGGTTTTACTATGGTAGGAGCAGGGGTCCTTTATGTTGTAGATGGTACAATTTTATCAGGCGGTACTGCTGATATTCACCCAGATGATGTGGACAATATCAGTATTCTTCATGGGCCGGAAGCCATTGCCTTGTTTGGTCCTGATGGTTCGCAAGGTGCAATCATAATAACAACAAGAAAAAATAAGGTTAAAAATTTAGATACGGTTGCTGTTAGCACAGTTAATAATTCTTTAAGTGGCCGTTTGGGAGGAGTTCGTGTACGTACAACTATTAAGGGATATAGGGAAGTAAAAACCAGGATAAAGACAATATTGTCCGATTCTTTAAAAATATATCCTAACCCCGTTCAGCGTGGTGATCAGATCAATATCTCATTAAAACTAAAACAAACAGGCTCCCACAATTTTCAAATTACTGATGCAACCGGAAGAATTTTTTTACAAAAACAATTCAATACTGTTGCAAAAGAATGCACAGAAAAAATACAGACTGATAACAGGTGGAGCAGCGGGGTTTATTATATCCGTGTATTTGACATAAATAACAAACTGGTCAGTAAAAATAATTTCATGATTCAGTAGTAGTGGTTGTTAATGCCGGCCAAGATTGCTGCCTTACAATTTTTAAAAAAAGCAGGAGCATCTGGCCGGTTTTTTATTTTGCCTGGTTAAATGCCGGATGAAACCGGTGTAAAGTCTCTCTTAAATATTCCCTGTCTAAATGGGTGTAAATTTCGGTGGTGGTAATACTTTCATGTCCCAGCATTTCCTGTACGGCCCTCAAATCGGCACCTCCTTCTACCAAATGAGTGGCAAAAGAATGGCGCAGGGTATGTGGCGAAATATTTTTAATGATCCCCGCTTTTGCAGCCAGTTCTTTCAGCATGATAAATATCATCACCCTGGTAAGTTGGCTTCCTCTTCTGTTTAAAAATAAAAAGTCTTCCTGGCCGGGTTTTATTTTGATATGTACCCTTATTTCATTTTTATAAATAGTAATGTACCTGATGGCTTCGCTGCCGATGGGCACCAGTCTTTCTTTATCCCCCTTGCCAATTACCCGTATAAAACCCACATCCATAAACAAACAACTGATCCGCAGGTTTACCAATTCAGTAACCCGTAATCCACAACTGTACAGGGTTTCCACGATCGCTTTATTACGGCCGCCTTCGGGTTTGCTGAGGTCTATCCGGGCTATGATGCTTTCGATCTCTTCAAAACTTAAGGTATCGGGTAATGTTCTTTTTTGTTTGGGCGTTTCAAGTAATGCTGTAGGGTTTACCGTTACGATCTGTTCCATTACGCAATAGCCATAAAAACTCCTTAACCCCGAAATGATCCTCGATTGTGAAGCAACGGTCATACCCAGTTCATTGATCCATTGAATAAATTTTTCCAGGTCCTTTACGTTTACATCCTGTGGAGTATGCATTTTTTTTAGGGCCTTTCCGCCTTCAGGGCCAGGTGGGGCGGATGCGGAGCGTAAAAAATCGGTCAGTTTATCAATATCACGTAAATAGGCCTCCACAGAATTAGCCGCTAATGATTTTTCCAGTTGAAGCCAGGCCTTAAATCCTTTTTTATATGAGTCCCACATGCTGGTATTTGTTGTTTAGTAATTAAGATTGCGGATTAAAGTCAATTATACCCTATTTTCGCAGCCTCAATTTCGCAATTAGTTATCAATATACAATATGCAGGCAGTTAATCTACGTTCATTCAAACAAAAAGTACGCTATAATAAGAAAGGGTTAAAAAATTTTCTTTCAAAGGTTTTAAAAAAGCAACCGGCTGGATTGGTAAAACTGACTGCTGTACTGGAAAAAGAAGTGTGGAAGGAAGTGGATTGCCTTACCTGTGCCAATTGCTGTAAAACTATGAGTCCTACTTATACGAAGGCAGATATTAAGCGAATAGCAAAACATTTTGATCAAACCCCTGAAGCATTTACAAAAAAATGGCTGCGGAAAGACAGGACCGGAGACCTGTTGAATAAAACCGAACCCTGCCAGTTCCTTAATTTAAAAAATAATATGTGCTCTATTTACGACATACGTCCGCTTGACTGTTCAGGTTTTCCGCATTTGCATAAAAATAAGATGGTGGATTATATCCATGTGCACAAGCAAAATATAGAATATTGCCCGGCTACTTATAAACTGGTTGAAAAAATGCAGGAGGCGTTAAGTAACGTATCATAGGTAAATATCTTCAATCAAAAAATATTCTACAGGTTCGCCTTTCAGAATTGAAATAGACAGGATATCGAACTGAATTCTTTTCCATTCGGGGTTTTGGTATACATATTCCTCAGCAGCATTAATGAGATTTTGGATCTTCTTTTTTGAAACCGCTTCTTCGGGGTACCCGAATTTTTTGGTACGCCGCGTTTTTACTTCTATAAAATGCAGGATGCCGTCTTTTGATGCAATAATATCCACCTCCAGGTGTGCATGACGCCAGTTTTGTCCCAGGATAGTAAAGCCCTTTTCCATAAAGTACATTACTGCCATTTTTTCACCAGACAGGCCAGTATCATTGTGTGACGCCATGTTTCAAAGTTAGGCTAAATGATAAATCACAATTTAAGGACAGTTTTTTTATATAATGTTGACAAAAAATATTATCAAAGGATGCCGGGCATTGCTTATTTTTGCACAAAGCAAATAACCATGTATAAACAAAGCCCCGCTTCACTTATTATAGCCGCTTTATTAATAACAGCCGCAGCCTTGTCAAGGGTTTTATTGTATCCGGATAATTTCAGCCCCATCATTGGCATGGCCATTTTTGCAGGAGCTGTTATTAAGGACAGGAGACTGGCGTTTGCCCTCCCTATATTAGCCATGTTCCTTTCGGATCTGCTTTTTGAACTGTTTCAAATAGCACCGGGATTCTGGGGTTGGGGTCAATTAGTGGGTTATGGTATACTGGCGTTGATCACCCTTATTGCCTTCAGCATGAAAAAGATCAGTATACTTTCTGTTGCCGGGTATTCAATTGCTTCATCCCTGCTGTTCTTCTTCTTATCCAATTCAGCTTTTTTTATTTTTGATAATCCTATCTATCATTTGTATTCACAGGATGTAAGCGGCTACATGGCCAGCCTGGTTGGCGGGTTACCATTTTTAAGAACAGGGATCATTGCCGACCTGGTGTACAGCGGCGTTTTGTTTGGTGCTTATCAGTTAATGCAGAAATACGCTTTCCATAAAAAAGCTGTTGTTTAAATAAAATGATCTGTTGATTAGGTAAATTGAAAATGGAAAAGGAATTGATTTTCAAATCGATTCTTCATATCCCTCATCAATGGCCAGGTCTTTTCCATCAGCTGCAGCTGTAGCCAGTTCATCACATCGGTTGTTAAATGGATTGTCTGCATGCCCTTTTACCCATTTCATTTTTATCTTCATATTGCGGGAGAGATGATAATATGCTGTCCAGAGGTCTTTATTTTTTTTGCCGCCTTTAAAATCAGTCGCTATCCATTTTTTTAACCATCCTTCTTCAATGGCTTTAACCACATACTGGCTGTCGGAATAAATAATGACCGGAAGTTCTTTTTTAGTGATGGCTTCCAGCCCGGTGATCACCGCCATCAATTCCATTCTGTTATTGGTGGTGAGGCGGAATCCTTTTGAAATTTCTTTGCGGTGGTGATTCCACATCAGAATAACACCAAAACCACCGGGGCCGGGATTTCCACGTGATGAACCATCGGTGTATATTGTTATTGTATTCAAATGTTTATTAAAATCTTGTTGTGATCCGCTATGATAAAAGTTCCACACTGGTATGCGGTACAAGAGAGTGACACAACGGTGATGAAGATATTACGATTGCTGGTATCAAATAAAATTAAACCTGAAACACACCGGTCTTAAATTCCGCCATAGCCGGATTATGATCTGCCGCAGCAATGCCTTCCGATATCATTTTCCGGGTATCGGCAGGATCAATGATGGCATCCACCCAAAGCCTGGCACCGGCATAATAAGGCGTGGTTTGGGCATCGTAACGCTGTATCAGTTGTTGCAATAGTTCCTGTTCTTCTTCAGGAGTAATTTCTTTTCCTTTGCCTTTTAATGTGGCTACCTGTATCTGTAACATGGTCTTGGCAGCCTGTTCGCCACCCATCACCGCAATTTTTGCCGTAGGCCAGGCATAAATAAAACGGGGATCGTACGCTTTGCCGCACATGGCGTAATTTCCTGCACCATACGAATTGCCTATGATGATGGTAATTTTTGGCACCACCGAATTTGCCACTGCATTAACCAGTTTGGCGCCGTCTTTTATAATACCACTGTGTTCGCTTCGGCTGCCAACCATAAAGCCGGTTACATCCTGCAGGAAGACAAGCGGTATCCTTTTTTGATTACAGTTCATAATAAACCTGGCGGCCTTATCGGCACTGTCGTTATAAATTACACCACCCAGTTGCATTTCGCCTTTTTTGTTTTTAACGATCAGGCGTTGGTTGGCCACAAAGCCTACTGCCCAGCCATCAACACGGGCATAACCACAAACTATGGTTTTTCCGTAATCTTCTTTAAACTGGTCAAAACTTCCTTCATCGGCAATACAATTTATCATATCAACTACATCATAAGGCTTTGTGTTACCTGCACTCATGATGCCATACACTTCGCCATTATTTTTCAGGGGAGATATGGAAGCGATCCTGTCGAAGCCTGCTTTTTTATGATGCCCCAGTTTATTCATAATTTTTTTTACCTGGTCAAGGCATTCCTCTTCGGTCTTAAATTTATAATCAGCAATACCGCTGATGGCATTATGTGTATCAGCCCCGCCCAGGGTTTCACTGTCAATATCTTCACCAATAGCCGCTTTAACCAGGTAGGGGCCCGCTAAATAAATGGAACCGTTTCCCTCCACCATCAGGGTTTCATCACTCATGATGGGCAGGTAAGCGCCTCCTGCAACACAGGCACCCATTACGGCTGCAATTTGTGTAATGCCCATGGCACTCATTTTTGCATTATTGCGAAAGATGCGGCCAAAATGTTCTTTATCCGGAAAGATATCATCCTGCATGGGTAAGAAAACCCCGGCACTGTCTACCAGGTAAATAATGGGCAGATTATTTTCCATGCTGATCTCCTGCATCCTTAAATTCTTTTTACCGGTAATGGGAAACCAGGCACCCGCTTTTACGGTTTGGTCATTGGCCATGATCACACACTGGCGGCCGCTTACATATCCAATGCCGCTAACGGTACCACCGGCAGGGCAACCACCTTCTTCAGCATACATATCAAAACCGGCAAAAGCGCCAATTTCAACAAAAGGTTTATCTGCATCACACAAATAGGCAATGCGCTCACGGGCCGTAAGCTTGTTACGTTCTTTTTGCCTGGCTGCCGATTTTTTGCCACCGCCTTCATAAATCTTTTCTAAATGCTGCTTAACCCGGCTCCAGGCCATTTTCATAGCATCTTCGTTCTTATTAAAATTTACATCCATAAGAATTTGTTTTCCTGCAGGTGCGCTACAACGCTGCGATTTTGTTTTCTAATTAATTTTAATCTTATTTTTTGATTACTTTTATTATTGTATCCGCCCCGTAAAGCTGCGTATTTTATTCACTGCGCCTTTGCGTCTCCGCGGTTATAACTGCAAAAATATGGCTAATGAAATTAACCGCATGCTAAAACTATTTGCCGATCTGCAGCATGGCGATTGCTGGATAGGGAACAATTTTAAAGAAGTATTGCATGGGGTTGATGGTAAAAAGGCAATGGCAGGCTTATCGGGTAAAACAAACAGCATCTGGCAATTGGTTTCCCATATCACGTACTGGCGAACATCTGTAGTAAACCGGTTAACCGGAAGTACTAATCCACCGCCTTTTAAAGATTTTCTTTTACCTGATGATCCAAATGAAGAAAACTGGAGACAAACCCTTCATGATTTTGAAGCGGCCTATCATTTACTGCGTAATGCTATACATCATTTTAATGAAGAAAACCTGGATAAACCCTCTCCCGGGAAAGGGCAAACCTTTTACGAACTTATCATGGGTTGTTTGCAGCATGATGCTTACCACCTTGGACAGATGATGCTGTTGAAAAAGATCTAATTACCGGTATCCGTTCATTATTGCAATCCTGATTTTCAGGGCTCTTTATTTCAATAACTTAGCTTGAAAAAATTTAAGTTTATATACATTAACAACAACTTACTTTGGCACGAAAAGAAACCTACCGGTTAAGGTATTCCAATAAACTGATACAGGCGGGAGAGGCTCCGGTTAAAGCGGAGCGTAAAGAAAGACCTGTTATTGACCCTGCCATTCAACTTTCTTTCCTTGAAGGAAAAAGGTTACTGATAAACAAGCCCATTCACTGGACCTCTTTTGATGTGGTACGAAAACTCCGCCATGTATTGCAGATAAAAAAGATCGGTCATGCAGGCACCCTTGATCCGCTGGCAACCGGACTCTTAATTGTTTGTACCGGAAAGTTTACAAAAAAGATCAATACGTTTATGGCGCAGGAAAAGGAATACACCGGAACCATAACCCTGGGGGCTGTTACGCCTACTTATGATCTGGAAAGCGAGCCGGAACAACTTAAAGATCATTCATTTGTTACGCCTGCCATGTTACATACGGCCACTAAAAAATTTATTGGGGATATAGAACAATTACCCCCTGCCTTTTCTGCCATTAAAAAAGATGGTGTTGCTTTATATGAACTGGCACGTAAAGGGATCAATATACAATTAGAGCCCAGGAAAATAAATATCGGATTATTTGAAATAACAGAAGTCGCTTTACCTGTTATACATTTTAAAGTTATCTGTTCCACCGGAACTTATATCCGAAGCCTTGCCCATGATTATGGTGCTGCCTTAGGTTGTGGCGCATACCTCAGCAGTTTGTGCAGAACAAGGATCGGTGATTTTAAAATTGAAGATGCAGAAAGTATGGAATCTTTTGAGAGATCAATGGGTACGTAAAATAGCTGAAAACTTTTTTAATCAGCCTGATCTTTACCTGGTTCCAGATACCCAGTCCAAATTGTTTTTCATTAAAAGGGATAATTTATACCAATGGTTAAGTTGAAATTTTCATAACGCCATTTTCTATAGCGGTTATCATTGTAGGTTTTAGAAGGATCAGCCGGATCGGGTACACGTATGCCTCTCCTGAATAAATTATTAAAAGAAATACCCGGAAATTGCCACCCTGCATGTTCACTGATATCGGGCCTTTTGATCCTGAAACCAAAATCAAGGCGAAGAATAAAGTAATTAAAATCAAGCCTGAAACCGGTGCCCGCGGCAACACCCAACTCATTGTAAACATTTTTAAATTTAAATTGAGTAGTGTCCGTTCCACCGCCCGGTTCGGCATTTCTCAAATTCCAAATATTTCCGATATCAAGAAAAAAGGCACCCCTGAGAATTAAAGAATTGGGAATGATCTGGGCAATGTTATACCGGTATTCAATATTCGTTTCCAGTTGTATGTCACCGGTTCTGTCATTAAAAGTATTTGTTCCGTAAGGAGTAAGCGCCTGGGCGCCTCTGCCTATGCCTCGTACGGGCCATCCCCGCATACTGTTACTGCCACCGCCAAAATATTGTTTAAAGAAGGGCAGGGTAGTATCTCCTTTAGCGGCAATACCAATGCCCCCAAAAGTCCGGAATACAAAAGCCGATTTTGGCCGGCTTGAGGAATACGTATATTCCACAGAAGTTTTAACAAACTGGCGCAAATATTTTTTGAAAATGCCGAGCCTTCCCCATAAAAGCCCTGATTCCTCCAGGTTAATTTTCAAACTGTGCTGCCTGTTGGGATGTTTGCTGTTTATTTTGTTTGAATGGTAACCAATACTTGAACCGGCTACCAGGGCAGTATTAAAGGAATACCTGAGAAATGGATTTTCTTCCAACGTTTTTTTGAAACTGTCTGTTTCATTATATAGCCTGGCAAATTCAAAGTTTAAGGGTTTAAAAACCCATTGGCGGTTGTTTTTTGAATTCCAGTCGTAACCAACCGCAAAATTAAAAGATTGCAGTTCAAATAGATCGATACGGTTTATATAAGAAACCTTTGTATTAATAAATGATTCTTTAGAAGAAAAGCGTTTGTCCCTGTTTAATTTTACAAAAGGAAAAATGAACCGGGGAAAGATAATGCTGTTTGCATAACTGATCTCATTTGAATTGATGATATTTTTTCTATTGTTACTATCGGGCCTGAGGTTGAGCTCAATACCGGCATGTAACGAGTTTGTCATTTTTATACCTTCTTTTCCAAGATTCCGGTTAAGCACAGAAACATTTCCCGATAAGCCCAGTAAATTACCGGCATTGGCAGCAGTAATACTGTTTATATTGCTGGATGCAGAATAACTCGCTTCCAACGAGGCTTCAAATCCATATTGTTTACCGGGTACCAATTGAACGATCAGGTCTATCTTATTCAGGCTGTCTTTGTCTTTGATCTCTACCACCTGGATGTTGGTATTTTGCCAGACTCCTGCTTTGGAAAAACTATTCAGCGATTTATAAAAATTCTCCTGGTTGTAAAGTTCTCCTTTGCTGATGTACATATTCCGGCCAAGGAAAGTGGTCATGAATAATTTTTTATGAAACTTCACAATAAAATTTACCCTGCAGGTATCACAATTTTTTTTCCTGGCCAGCACGGTTGTCAGTGTTGTATCATTAATATTATCACCGGCCTGGTAGTCGGGGAATATATAAATATTGTTGATATAATATTTTTTCAGTTTACTGCTGTCGGCTGGGGGATTTAACACTACAGCCAGTTTAATGGTAGGTGAATCCCTTGCCAGTTGTGCCGCTGATAACAACCTGAGTTGTTCAAACAGATCACCTGTTATAGTGGTTAATTCTTCAACGGTCGTATCACCCCTCATTCTTAATTCTTCAGAAGTAAATTTATAATAACCATTATTCCGGTAAAGTTCAACGAGCCTGTTTAGCTCACCCAGTACGGCAACCTTGGTTACCGGAGTCCCTTTTTTTAGTAGACTTTTGTCTCTGTTCTGCATGGCCAGTTGCTGCAAATCGTATTTTTGTAAATAATAACTTACCGTGTCAATTAAAGTAGGTTTATTTACCTGCACTGTGTATTTAACATGTACCCGCTGCTGATCCTTAACATTAAAAGTATCCGCATGAAAATCAGCTTTTGCCTTATAATATCCCAGGTGCAACATAGAGGTCTCCATATTACGGGTTGATTTTTCAGCAGAACTGCTGTCATAAGCCGGTGGATTCATTATGATGTGACGGATAAAATATTTATCAATGATATTTACTTTTGAACTGTCATCCAGTTGTGCATTCAAACGTTGCTTTAAAATTGCCCTTTCATCTTTGGTAAAATTTCCTCCCTTAACTTCGATATTGTTTTTAGCAATAAAGGGTTTATCTTTTTGATATTTACGGGGGATGGTGCAGGAACTGAACAAAAGGGTAATGAAAAAAATATTTTTAAATCCGATGGTTATCGGGTGCTTCAAAAGACTGTATTTATTTAATGGGTTGAACTGCATAAATTTTATCAAGCGACTATGTTAAGCAAAACACATACCAAATATATCCAAAGTTTACAGCACAAAAAATTCAGGGATGAATCCAAACTGTTCATAGCAGAAGGGCCGAAGGTGCTATTGGATCTGTTGGAAAGCAGGAAATTCACCTGTAAAGAAATATTCGGCCTGCAAGACTGGGTAACCGGAAACAAAATACAGGTATCAGCTTTAACAGGTGCTGCTTTAGAAACCGTCATGGATTTTGAGCTTGAAAAAATTTCGGCATTATCCTCGCCGAACCATGTTTTGGCTGTTTTTGAAAAGGGAATTCAAAATACAGATGTTCCGCTAACCGGTAAAATTACATTGGCATTGGATTCCATAAGGGATCCCGGTAACCTGGGTACCATTATTCGTATTGCTGATTGGTTTGGTTTAACCCATATTATTTGTTCAGAAACCTGTGCAGACATGTACAATCCAAAAGTAGTACAGAGTACCATGGGGAGCCTGGGCAGGGTCAATATCGTTTACACCGACCTGGTTGTATGGATGAAAAAGAATAAGGAGTTTAAAATTTATTCAGCCTCACTGAATGGTAAACCGGTACAATCTTTTGGACAATTAAAAGAAGGGATATTGATCATTGGAAATGAGGCCCATGGAATTGGGCATGAACTGATGCCATTGGCAAATGAAAAAATTACGATTCCTAAAATGGGAACCGCCGAATCATTAAATGCTGCAGTAGCAACAGGTATTATACTATCGCATATAACCTGATACGTATGATCTATCTGAATTGAATTGCCTTAACCGGGTTAACCTTCTTTATCAATAAAGTAGGAATGATCAATGTAGCAAAAGATATGGCCAGTGTAACCAAACATATCAATAAAACCTGCCACCAAACTACCTCTGCATGGGCGGCACTCATGTAATAAGCCTCTTCATTTAATTTAATAAAACCGGTTGTTTCCTGGAGCCAGCAAATACCCAGTCCGAGTAAAGCACCGGTTATAATACCTGTTACAGCAATTACCGTAGTATTGTATAAAAATATCTGCTGTACATTCCAGTCTGTTGCGCCCAGGGCTTTTAATACACCAGTCATTCTTGTTCTTTCCAAAACCAAAATGATAAGGCAGGTTATCAGGTTCACCACAGCAACGATCATCATAATGATCAACAGCATATTTTTAATTTGCCCCTGCAGGGCAAGCCAATCGAAGATATTCGGGTAAATTTCTTTAATAGTTTTACTGTACCAGGTTTGCGGTAATCCGGCATAAATAAGATGGTTGACAGCATCGGTTTCTTTATAGTCTTTTAAAAAAAGTTCATAACCGCCTATTTGACCGGGTTCCCAGTTATTTAAACGCCGGATCAGGTTAATGTCGCCCAACGCAAAATTCTTATCGTATTCATCAATGGCCGTTTTATAAATGCCTGTAATTTTTAACCAGCGTGCCGTTTTTGATCCATCTTCCCTGAAAAAGAAAACAAAAACACTGTCGTTTACCGTTGCTTTTAACTGGTTGGCCGTGTAGGTAGAAATATTAATGCCATTGCTGTAACCACTATCGGTAAATGAGATCCATTTACCCATTTGTAAGAAAGGTTGTAACCGCATAAAATCAAAGGAAGAGTCAATACCTTTTAATAATACACTTTCAATGGCACTTTCAAATTTAATAATGGCCGATTTGGTTGCGTACCGTTCAACTGATTTTACCTGGGGTAATGTTTTAAGGTAGTTTTCAACCGGTTCATTAAGTGTAATGGGGTACTCTTCGGCAATGCTAACCCTGTTTTCAATATTTTGCTGCACCCGGATATGCCCCCAGAAACTGAATACTTTATTACTGATGACCTGTTGAAAACCATTCACAAAACTCATGGTTACGATCATTATGGCCACACTGATGGCCGTTGCACTGATGGCCAGCCTGATAATGAACTTTGAGAATGTCTTTTGCCGGTTAAAGGCTATTCGTTTTGCTATGAATACAGAAACATTCAAACGGCATTTTTTTGGTATCTTACAAATGTATTTTATTTAAACGTAATGATTAAGGATAACATGGAAAATGTGCAATTAAAAAATTTGATACAGGTGAGGAACTGCAGGATGTTCATGGCTGATAAAAAGGGAGGTATTATAATATATGTACTCCTTATTTTATTTACCTTCTTTTCCATATCCGGTTTTGCCCAGGTACCCGATGCGGTTTATAAAGACAATATAAAAGCAGTGCGTTTTCATATGTATGGAGTCCAGCAATCCTTACCCATTTATAATATGAACAGCAACGATCAGCTGGAACTCAATTTTGATGATCTGGAGGCTGTTGTGAAAAGTTATTATTACAGCTTTCAGCTTTGTGATTATAACTGGGTGCCGGTTGATATCAGCCCATTTCTTTACATAAAAGGATTCACACAGCAACGCATAACCAATTACCGGTACTCTTCGATTGCATTAACCAGGTATACGCATTACCAGGCCATCCTGCCCGACCGTAGTTCAACGATCACGCTTTCGGGGAATTACCTGTTGAAAGTTTACCTTGATGGGGATACTTCTAAACTGGCATTTACAAGACGCCTGCTGGTGCTGGATCAGAAGGCTGCCATTAATGCAAGGATTTTTCAGCCCTTTGCTCCGCAACTTTATCAAACACACCAGAAGGTGCAATTCACAGCAAACATTAAAGGCTTAAATACGTTCAGTGCAGCACAACAGATTAAAGTGGTGATATTGCAGAATAACAGGTGGGATAATGCAACCAGGGATATTGCACCAACATTTATAAGGGGCAACACGCTTGAATATAATACGGAGAATAATTGTGTTTTCGCCGGCGGTAAAGAGTGGCGCTGGCTTGACCTTCGGAGTTTCAGATTGCAGAGTGACCGGGTAGCCAAAGCAGATTATAAGAAAAATGCCACCGATATATATCTATTTAATGATGCAGACCGCAGTGCACAGAGATATGTTTATTACAGTGATCTTAACGGTATGTACCTGATAGAAAGTTATGAAACGATCAATCCATACTGGCAGGCTGATTTTGCTACCGTCCATTTTAGCCTGGCAGTGCCCGATACAAGCCCTTATGCTGATAAAGATATTTACCTGGCAGGCCAGCTGACCGACTTTGAATTCAATGATAAAACAAAAATGGTCTTTAACAGTGAGAAAGGCGTTTATGAATGCACCGCTTTTTTAAAACAGGGGTATTATAATTATACCTATATAGCAGTGAACAAAAAAGATCCGTCGCAAAGACGGGACCTGGAAGGGAATTACTGGGAAACCGAGAACAGCTACACCATTCTTATGTATTACAGGTCTTTTACCGACCGTGCAGACCAATTGATAGGCGTTGGTAAAATAAATTCAAGAAGTGACAGACCCGGTATCAGTTTTTAATTTTCATTAACCTTTTATGAATCCATTCAGGCTTTCAGGCAGGTACATCTTTATTTCATTTATTGCTGTTGTTTTAAGTTTTTTCTTTCATGAACTTGCCCATTGGATCACCGGAGAGCTGTTGGGATATAAAATGGGAATGTCTTTCAATAAAACATTTTATATAGGAGGGGACCCGGTTTCAAAATCACATGAAATGTGGGTATCGGCTGCAGGCCCTTTTTTTACACTGTTACAGGCATTTGTATTTTTTTTATGGCTGAGAAAATACAGGAATGAAAATTTATACCCGTTCTTATTTTTTGCTTTTTATATGCGCCTGCTGGCAGGGGTATTGAATTTTATTCATCTCAATGACGAAGGAAGAATAAGTGCCTGGCTGGGGATCGGTAATTTCACCATTTCAATTTTTGTTTGTTCTTTATTATTATGGCTGGTTTATAAAATCTCGAAAGAGAATAAGTACCCGTTTAAGTTTCAGTGGATCACTTTCCTGCTGGTCATGTTCTTTAGTTCTGTAGTGATATTAAGTGATCAGTATTTGCATCTTAGAATTATACGCTGATATAAGATAAACTTCAGGGTAAACGTATTTTTTAACCACCATTCCTTTATCTTTGCCCCGGCAAGTCTTATACGGCCAGCTCCTGCTGAACTCCCCCAGGACCGGAAGGTAGCAAGGGTAGGTGGTTGAGCGGTGCGATGTAAGTAACTTGCCATTTTTTATTCCCCAAACTTCCAAAGAGGCTTTATCATCTGGTCATCCAACCTGCTTTCTTATAAGTAAAAAGTTTTTACATTTTAGTCTCACTATTATTTTACTTTTGCGCTACATAAAAATCTTGTTAACTAAACAATAAATCCCCGTTAGGGGTATAGGTATGAAATTTTTTATAGACACAGCCAACCTGGCGCAGATAAAAGAAGCAAATGACCTGGGAATTCTGGATGGCGTTACCACGAATCCATCCTTAATGGCAAAAGAAGGTATTAAAGGTTCTGATGCAGTAATGGCGCATTATAAAACCATTTGCGATATGGTTGATGGTGATATCAGTGCGGAAGTTATTTCGACAGATTTTGATGGAATTGTGGCTGAAGGTAAAAAACTGGCGGCCATTCATCCGAATATTGTGGTTAAAGTACCTATGATAAAAGATGGAATAAAGGCACTGAAATGGTTTACAGACAATGGGATCCGCACTAATTGTACGCTGGTATTCAGTGCAGGCCAGGCCATTCTTGCCGCAAAAGCCGGTGCAACTTATGTATCGCCATTTATTGGCCGCATTGATGACAGTGGATGGGATGGTATGATTCTTATTCACCAGATGCGCCAGATATTTGACATACAGGGATTTAAAACAGAAATTTTGGCCGCATCCATACGCAATCCTAATCATATTATAAGTTGTGCTGAAGCCGGAGCTGATGTTTGTACCTGCCCACTTGATTCTATTTTGGGATTATTAAAACATCCTTTAACAGATATTGGACTGGCTAAGTTT
>JANOGE010000077.1:0-3860 GCA_031414035.1 Chitinophagaceae bacterium
GGGAAGAGAGACTTTTTGTGGTTTGGTGTCCACCTTCGCTAATGCTTCGCCTGGTATATTTGTAGTTTGTGACTGAGTAGTTAAATTGGCCGTATTTTTTTCAGGTATTCTCTTTTCCGAATTCAAAAGGTCTTTATAATCTTCACCTGCTTTTCCTACAATGGCTATTATCTGGTTGATCTTTGCAGCTTCACCAGCCGGAACCCCTATGTATAATAATGTGCCATCCACATAGCCATTTACTTCCATCGTCGCTTTATCGGTCTCCACTTCGGCAAGTACATCGTCGCTTTTTACCTTATCGCCCACTTTTTTATTCCAGGAAATTATTTTTCCTTCAGTCATCGTATCGCTCAACAGCGGCATGCGTATCACTTCTGCCATAATTGTAATTTCTGATTATTGATTGAGGTTCGAAATTAAGGCAAAATGAGGAAAAGAACGGCAGTTTTGGTTAATAATCCAGTTCCAGCCTGAGCCTGTCTTTTAGCTCTTTTACCAGTGGATACTCTTCAATTATTTTAAGGTACTGTTCACGGGTACTTAATGTTTTTTCAGTTTTTTTCCGGGTATCTTCATTTTCAATGATAATAACATTATAGGTCAATTGCCGGTTACAAAAATAATCCTGCAGGTAATCCACCAATGCTGCCCTTTCCTGCTCAATAAATTTCTGCTGGATATTATTTTCTGTGATGATCTCAATTGAATTATTATCACGGATTTTAAGAGCTGCCATTTTAAAATTAGTAACTGCAGAATGATTTTTATTAGCATTTAATCTCTCTATAAATTTTCCCCAGGCCGACCTGAGTTCTTCTTCCGTTAGATCTTTTACTTCATTACCATTAGCTTTATTTTTATTACTTACATCCTTACGTATTTTTTCCAGTGATGAAATGGTCCTTTTGGATTCAGCATGTATTGCAGGTGTCTTTTTCCCAGGCCCGTCATTTAAAACGGGTTCAGGTTCTTCAATAATTAATTTAGCTGAAGTACTTTTTTTAATGGCCGGTACTGGTATACTTTTATCCCGGAGTTCTGTTATTTTGATGACCGCTATACTTTTAAAGGCAACCGGCTTTGCCGTTTCAACCTGTTTTTTTTTGGTAATATTGCCTTCGTTGTTCACTAAATCCACTGCCTGAAGGAGATAACAAAGTTTAATAATTACCAGCTCTACATGCAGCCGTTTATTCCTTGCCTGTTTGTAATTAATTTCAGCTTCGCTCAGCAAATTAAGTGCGGCAATTAACCAGCCGGCAGATACCTGCTGTGCTGCCTGTAAATACTTTTGTTTAAAATCATCGGCCACTTCCAGTAATATGGCTGCCCTGGTATCTTTACTTACCAGAAGATTCCTGATAAATTCACTATAGCCTTCCAGTAAAGTATCCCCTTCAAATCCCTTTCTGTTTATTTCATCATACAACAGCATGGCATCACTTAACTGTTGCTGCTGCATATGATCCAGCAATTTGAAATAATAATCTTCGTCTAAAATATTAAGGTGCTCTAAAGTATTGGTATAGTTCAATTCGCCATTGGTAAAACTGATGATCTTATCCAGTATGCTTAATGCATCACGCAGGCAACCTTCACTTTTTTGTGCAATTACATGCAGTGCCGCTTTGTCTGCTTTTATTTTTTCTTTCTCACAAATTTCCACCAGGTGTTCTATCGTATCATTATTGGTGATCCGTTTAAAATCAAAGATCTGGCAACGGCTGAGTATGGTAGGCAGTATCTTATGTTTTTCGGTAGTGGCTAATATAAAAATGGCATAAGGCGGCGGCTCTTCCAGTGTTTTTAAAAATGCATTGAAAGCAGAGGCACTGAGCATGTGAACCTCATCAACGATATATACTTTGTATTTGCCTGCCTGCGGTGCAAAGCGTACCTGATCTACCAGGCTTCTGATATCATCTACTGAATTATTACTGGCAGCATCCAGTTCATGAATATTTAATGATGTGCCTGCATCAAAAGAAACACAGCTGGTACAGGTATTACAGGCTTCTCCATCTGCTGTCTGGTTTAAGCAGTTGATGGTTTTGGCCAGAATTCTTGCACAGGTTGTTTTACCTACACCTCTTGGTCCGCAAAATAAAAATGCATGTGCCAGCTGGTTATTCTTGATTGCATTCTTTAAAGTTGTGGTAATATGAGCCTGACCTACCACAGTTGAAAAATTCTGTGGCCGGTATTTTCGTGCTGAAACAATAAATTTATCCATCGCTGCTAATTTCGGTATTTGTTTTCGGAATCTGGAATTTGTTTTACAGATATTTTATTCTAAAAAAGGATGACGATTAAATTCCTTTGTCCTGTCGAACAAATAGCGGTATGTAGTAAGATTTCGGGAACGGAAGGTATCTCCAAGGCTTTCAGCCACATTGATCATTTTAATATTAAAATCACCGATCCATTGCATTTCATAATGTGTATAATGATAGGGAGGTACCTGAACGATTTTAGCACATTCGCCTATAATAAAGGCATCTATTCCTTTGCCCTGCCATTCGGGTACAACACCAAAGACCACTCCAACAAATTTTCTGGCAGCCCGGAATTTTTGCCGCCATACAAATTCCAGTTTTTGCAATAATCCGAATTTCCCGTTCAGATGTTTAAAATACTGGTTGATGTCGGGCAGATTGACAAACATTGCTATTGCCACACCTTTATAATAGGCAAAATAGACTACTTTCTCATCCATTACCGGTTTCATTTTTTTAAACATCACTAACACCTGTTCCTTACCGAGTTCTTTTAAACCCCCATGGCCCGCCCATGCTTTATTATATACCTCAACAAAATCAGCCGCATATTTTTCAAGATCATTTTTATGTATAGTGCTGAAACCAATATCGGGATTGGCTTCATGAATTTTATGACGGTCTAAAACTTTTTGTGCCAATTTTTTTTGTGCATCAAGACCAAAACATACCTGGTTATAAAATTCCCTGAATCCGTAATTTTCAAAAAGCGTAACATAGTATGGGGGATTATAATTCATACAATAAAGCGGTTCAAAAAAACCCTTTGTTATTAAACCCCACCAGCGGTCCCGTTCGCCAAAATTGATCGGCCCATCCATCGCTTCCAGTCCATGCTCTATGAGCCAGTGTTTGGCATTATTAAATAAAAGGCCGGCCGCCTCCTGGTTATTGATACATTCAAAAAAACCAATTCCGCCAATGGGCACATCATCTCCTTTGTTCTTATACTTTTTGTTGGTAAATGCAGCGATACGGCCAATCAGTTTTCCAGTATCATCCTTTAAGATCCAGCGGATCACTTCTCCAAAACGGAAGGCCTTATTTTTTTCTTTATCAAAAACTTCATTGATGTCTTTGTCCAGGGGACGTATCCAGTTGGGGTCATTTTTATGAATGACCACAGCCGTCTGTAAGAACAGTTCAGCTGTTGATTTATCGGTAACGGGAATGATCTGCATCAGTAATTTTTAAAAAGGCAAAGTAAATACATTTTAAAAGCAATCCATAAAAAAAGCCAGCTACCTGTGCAGATGAATTTTAGAAAAATTCATGTCAAATGATTGATACCCGGTTGACAAACCTATATGGCTTGCAAGGATGGCTATGCAGCAGAGCAAACCTTTTAGTGTTTGGGTGGCATTATAAAAACCAAAATCCAACACTATAAGGTCCCCATCACACACAATATCTCTTGCTGCAAACCTTTTAGGTTGGCATAAAAAAAGGACCATGTTTCCATGATCCTTTGTTATAAGTTGGGGGACAGAACTATCGTTTCACAAACTTGTCCGTGGCTACTTCACCATCGCTGCTGATCATTTTCACCATATAGGTTCCGCCTGCCAGTGCAGAAACATC
>JANOGE010000078.1:0-9715 GCA_031414035.1 Chitinophagaceae bacterium
GAAGAAGGGGAAATTGAAAAGTCCTTTGAAAATGCCAAAACCGAAGCAGCCGCTTCTTTTAAGAATGATGGTATTTATTTGGAAAAATTTGTGGAAGAACCACGCCATATTGAAATACAGGTTGCCGGAGACCAATATGGCAATATTTGTCATTTAAGTGAAAGGGATTGTTCTATACAACGTCGTCATCAAAAACTGGTGGAAGAATCTCCATCGCCTTTTATGACAGATGAATTAAGGGAAAGAATGGGTGCGGCTGCCATTAAAGCGGCGCAGGCCATCAATTATGAAAGTGTGGGTACGGTGGAATTCCTGGTAGATAAGCACCGTAATTTTTATTTTATGGAGATGAACACCCGTATCCAGGTGGAACATTGTGTTACTGAAGAAGTGATCAATTTTGACCTGATTAAGGAACAGATAAAAATTGCAGCGGGAGAAAAAATAGTTGGTAAAGCCTATTATCCGCAAATGCATGCCATCGAGTGCCGTATCAATGCCGAAGATCCTTACAATGATTTTCGCCCATCACCCGGAAAGATTACGGTGCTGCATCAACCCGGCGGACATGGCGTAAGAGTAGATAGCCATGTTTATGCAGGTTATGTCATTCCTCCTTATTATGACAGTATGATCGGCAAATTAATTGCCATAGCCCAAACCCGGGAAGAAGCTATTAATACGATGAGCAGGGCCCTGAGTGAGTATGTGATAGAGGGTGTTAAAACCACTATACCTTTTCACCAGCAATTAATGAGGGATGAAAATTTTAAGAGCGGAAATTTTACCACTAAATTCCTTGAAGGATTTAAACTGCAGTAATATTCACTGGCAAAAATTTGTAAAGAGCGACTCTATTGAGTTGCTTTTTTTTATTCCATTTAGACCGATATGCAGTTTTAGCAAAGTGCATTTGCGTATCTGTGCCAATACAGAACACACTCTGAATAATATTCTGCCGTGGTGTGCGTTCGGAAAAAGTTTGCTATTTCTGCCGGTGAGGTTGCATTTTTATTAATTCCACCACTCATCATTATTATTTTGTGCCGTTGATTTGATGTACTTACATTTAATATCTAAATCTACTGCTATGGTTCATAAAAAATTATTGCTGGCAATAACCACTTTATTGTTTTCTTTCTTTTCTTTTTCACAATCTCTTTTTACCATGCCCGACGGTGGAAATAAAAAAGCGTCAGTTTCGGAACGTATTGGTATTACCGATGTGACCATTCACTACGACCGGCCGGCTGTAAAAGGAATAGAAGGAAAAATATGGGGGGAACTGGTCCCTAAAGGTTTTACGGACCAGGGATTTGGAACAAGTAAAGCAGCACCCTGGAGGGCAGGCGCCAATGAGAATACCACGTTCCATTTCAGTACGGATGTTATGGTGGAAGGGCAGCCATTAAGAGCCGGTACCTATGGATTTTTTGTAGCTATGGGTGATGGGGATGCTACACTGATCTTTAGTAACAATTACAAATCCTGGGGTTCATTTTTTTATGATCCAAAAGAAGATGCATTAAGGGTGAATGTAAAAACAATTGCATTATATGAAAGTGTGGAGCGTTTGAAATATGAATTCATGGATGAAAAAGAAAATAGTGCAATGGTATCGCTGCTTTGGGAAAAATTAAAAATACCTTTTACAATAGACGTTGATTATGTAAAAACACAGCTGGAGTCTTTCCGGAATGAATTGAGAAATGAAAAGGGCTTTCGCTGGGAAGCCTGGTTGGAAGCGGTTGGCTTTTGCATACAAAGAAATACCAATCTTGAAGAGGCATTGCAATGGAGTGATTATGCCATTTCAGGCCCTTTCATCGGGCAGAAGAATTTCAGGACATTAAGTGCTAAAGCTTCGGTTTTAAATAAACTGGGCAGGGGCACAGAGGCAGATGCACTATTGAAAGAGGCAATGCCTTTAGCAACCATGCAGGAACTGCACAATTACGGAAGACAGTTATTGAGAGAAAAAAAACCAGTATTGGCTTTGGAAGCATTTAAACTGAATGCACAAAAAAATCCAAATGTGTTTACCACTAATATGGGCCTGATGAGGGGCTATTCAGCCAACGGTGACTTTAAGAATGCATTGAAAAATGCCAATGCAGCATTGCCATTGGTAACAGATAAAGCCAATAAGGATGCCCTTGAAGGATTTATTAAAATGTTGAAGGAAGGAAAGGATATAAATTAATTGAAATTTTTTTTTTGCGCCGGTCATTCATTGATCGGGCATTTTTATCTGAGCAATTGCAAACATCTCTGCAAACTATCTTCCCAACCGGGTATTATTAAATTAAATGTCTGTTTAATTTTTGAAGTATCTAAAACAGAATACTGCGGCCGCTTTGCCGGAGTTGGGTATTGCGATGTGGGGATAGGGTTTACGTTGCAATGGCTATGGGTTAATTCTTTTATGGCTGAGGCAAATTCATACCAGTTGGTGATGCCGGCATTGGTAAAATGATAGATGCCGGGATTTTCTTTTGACTTCCCGGATGAAATGATCTGCATGATCGCCTCTGCCAGGTCGGCAGCATAGGTCGGGCAGCCAAACTGGTCATTTACCACATTGACTGAATCTTTTTCTTTCATCAGCCGGAGCATGGTCTTTACAAAATTATTTTTAAAAGAGGAATAAAGCCATGCAGTACGGATGATGATGGTAAAAGGGTTATTCTGCAAGGCCAGTTCTTCCCCTTTTAATTTCGATTCACCATATACACCTACCGGGCAGGGTTGGTCCGTTTCTTTATATGGCTGTTTTGAAGTGCCGTCAAAAACATAATCGGTAGAGATATGGATAAGCTGAACGTTATGCAGTTTACAAACGTTGGCAAGATTTCCGGTTGCACCGGCATTCATTAAAAAAGCCCGGTCCTTTTCAGCTTCCGCTTTATCAACGGCGGTATAGGCTGCACAATTGATACAATACCCAATAGCATGTGCAGAAAAATATTTTGCGGTGGCCTCAAAATCATCAACCGGTAATTCTTCCCTGGTTGCAAATAAAAAGGAATGAGCCGGAAACTGCAAAGCAATATTTTGTAATTCGTTGCCCAGCTGGCCATTGGCGCCGGTCACTAAGATCGTCGGGATATTATTTTTCAAAAACGAAGTTGTTTTTACAATTCAACAAAGAAGGATACTTCATATCTTTTTCAGAAATAATGGCTTTACCTGCCTGTACTTTCCAGTCAATATTCAGATCCGTATCATTTAAGCAGATCCCTGCTTCGGATTCCTTGTGATAAAACGCATCACATTTATATAAAACTTCTGCGGTTTCGCTTATTACCGAAAAACCATGGGCGAACCCCTGTGGTATTAATAATTGTTTTTTGTTTTCGGCAGATAATTCCAGCGAAAATACCCTGCCATACATAGGAGAGCCTTTGCGGATATCTACAACAACATCCAGAATCTTTCCGCTTAAGGCCCTTACTAATTTCGTTTGGGCATGCGGGGCCAGCTGGTAATGCAGTCCACGAATTACTCCGTAAGCAGATCTGGACTGGTTATCCTGTATAAATTTTATATCAATGCCTTCAGCGGCAAAAGCCTTTTCATTATAGCTTTCAAAAAAATAACCCCGGCTGTCCTCAAATACAGCCGGTTCAATGATGAATAAGCCCGGAAAATCTGTTTTAATAAAACCCATTGTAATATAATTATCCGGATCGTATCTCAGTTTGCGGGATGCTTCGTGAGTCAGCATGACAAAACAAACTGAGATGCGATCCTATTTTGAATATCGTTGTTTAAAAAATTCTATGGTATCTGTTAACCCATCTTCAAATTGCTTTGTTGGCTGATAGCCCAGCAGGTTTTTGGCCAATGAAATATTCGCCATGGAATTCCTTATATCAGCTGGCCTGGGTTCCCTGTACGTTGCCTTAAAATCAGTTTTTAAATGCGTACAACAGGCTTTGAATAAATAATTGACCGAAAAATTTTCGCCTACGGCTACATTATATACTTTATTTGATGCTTCCGGATTTTCTGTAAGCATTCCTTTAATATTTATCTGTACGGCATTATCAATAAACGTAAAATCACGGGTTTGTTCGCCGTCACCATTTATATACACCGGGGTTTGCTTTATGATATTCTTTACAAATAAGGGAATAACGGCAGCGTAAGCCCCATCCGGATCCTGGCGGGGACCAAAAATATTAAAATACCTGAACCCGGTCACTTTAATTCCGTAAGTATCAGCAAAAACCTGTGCATATAATTCATTTGTTTTTTTTGTAACAGCATAAGGGGATAAACAATTCCCAATTTTATTTTCCTGTTTTGGTAAGGCAGGATCATCGCCATAGACCGATGAGGAAGAGGCATACACAAACTGCCTTATATTATTGTCAACGGATGCTTTTAAAATATTTACAAAGCCTCCAACATTTACATCATTGAAATAAACGGGTTCTTTTATACTGCGGGGTACAGAACCTAAAGCTGCCTGGTGACTTACATAATCAATTCCTTTGCAGGCCTGCTGGCAACTTTCAATATTTCTGATATCGGCTTCCATGAATTCATAACCACTGTATTGTTTAAGAATATCGAGGTTGGATTGAAATCCATTGGATAAATTATCCAGGACCCTGACTTTTTTTGCCCCATTCTTTAATAAATACTCCGCAATGTGGCTGCCTATAAATCCTGCACCGCCGGTTATTAAAAAATTACTGTTACTTAGATCCTTACTGTGAAATGTATTGGTCATGCGTCTGTTCAGTTAACTAAAAGCGAAAATGATCTATTTTAAAAATTTATTTCTTCCTTCTTTGTTCTCCCTATTCCGGTTCCCTCTTTTTTGGAAAGGCCTTACCGGGCGACCAGGTCGGATGGAGTTGGGTGATTCCTTAAAGGCTCCAGTATTTCCTGTTCGTTATCTTCCCCCTGTAAATTCCTTTCAGGTCTGCAATTACGGCATGTGGTTTTGTAATGGATACAAAATATTCATCATCCAGTTTTTTATAATCATTATGAGGTACCGTTATGATCACGGCATCATAGTCATTACTTAATTGAGGTGTTAATCCAAATCCGTATTCATGATTAAGTTCATTACTTTCAGCATGCGGGTCGGTTACATGTACATTTAAAGAAAAAGCCCTGAGTTCCTTCACCACATCTGCCACTTTGCTGTTCCTGATATCGCTTACATTCTCTTTAAAAGTAGCCCCCATCACCAGCACTTTGGCATCTTTCACATTTCCATTGCTCTGAATGATATACTGTAATATTTTTCTTGCCACATAACCCGCCATGGCATCATTAATGAACCGTCCGGCTAAAATGACCTGTGAATTATAACCTAATTTTTTGGACTTATAAGTGAGGTAGTAAGGATCAACACCAATACAATGGCCTCCTACCAGCCCGGGCTGAAATTTCAAAAAATTCCATTTAGTACCTGCGGCTTCCAGCACTTCATAGGTATTGATATTCATTTTATCAAAAATGATGGAGAGTTCATTCATCAATGCTATGTTCAGATCCCGTTGTGTATTCTCAATAATTTTTGCAGCTTCGGCTACTTTAATGGAAGAGGCTTTATGTACGCCGGCTTTTACCACCAGTTCATAAACCCTGGCAATCGTATCCAGGCTTTCGGCACAACAGCCGCTGACCACTTTTATGATAGTGCTTATAGTGTGTTGTTTATCACCCGGGTTTATTCTTTCAGGCGAATAACCAATTTTATAATCGTCCACCATTTTTAATCCGGAAAGTTTTTCAATGATGGGTACACAATCTTCTTCGGTACAGCCGGGGTAAACCGTACTTTCAAAAACAACGTAATCTCCTTTTTTGATCACTTTGCCGATGGTTTCACTGGCACGCTGTACCGGTACCAGGTCAGGTACATTGTGTTCATCAACCGGGGTTGGAACAGCTACTATAAAAAAATTAGCCTGGCGTAAAACATCCAGTTCATTGGTAAATTCAATATCACAGCCTTCAAAATCAGCTGCTTCAAGTTCCTGGCTGGGGTCAATATGTTTACGCATCATTTCCACCCGCTGTGCATTGATGTCGAAGCCGATCACTTTAATCTTTTTGGCAAATTCCAAAGCAATCGGTAAGCCAACGTAACCGAGACCGATCACCGCCAGCTTTTTTTTCTTATCTAATAATTCCTGGTACATTATAATATATATAAATTATGAATCAATTTTTGCGTTCAAATTCTTTTGGTAATTTATTCAATTCTTCTTTTGGTAAATTTTTAAAATATTCATAGGTTATCTGTAACCCTTCTGCCCTGTTAACTGCAGGTTCCCATCCCAGTAATTCTTTAGCTTTTGTAATATCAGGTTGCCGTTGTTTAGGGTCGTCGGTAGGCAATTCTTTAAAAGCGATCTTTTGTTTTGTACCCGTGAGTTTTATAATTTCTACAGCAAAATCGATCAGCGAAATTTCATCCGGGTTACCAATATTTACGGGTTGTGCATAATTGCTCATCAGCAGGCGGTAAATACCTTCTATCAGGTCATGTACATAACAGAAACTACGGGTCTGGCTGCCATCGCCAAAAACCGTAAGGTCCTCGCCACGCAATGCCTGGCCAATAAAAGCAGGTAATGCCCTTCCGTCATTCAGCCGCATTCTTGGACCATAGGTGTTAAAAATTCTTACGATCCTTGTCTCTACATTATGAAAGGTATGGTAGGCCATGGTAATGGCTTCCTGAAAACGCTTTGCTTCATCATATACACCCCTTGGGCCAACCGGGTTTACATTGCCCCAGTATTCTTCGTTTTGCGGATGTACCAATGGGTCACCATACACTTCGCTGGTTGAAGCTACCAGTATCCTTGCATTTTTTGCCTTTGCAAGGCCCAGGCAATTATGTGTGCCTAAGGAACTTACTTTTAACGTTTGAATAGGGATCTTTAAGTAATCGATCGGGCTGGCCGGCGAAGCAAAATGCAATATATAATCCAGGTTACCTGTAACATGAATGAATTTTGAAACGTCGTGATGATAAAATTCAAACTCCTTTAATTTAAAAAGGTGTTCAATATTTTTAAGATCCCCGGTTATTAAATTATCCATACCAATTACCCGGAACCCTTCTTTAATAAACCGGTCGCAAAGATGCGAACCCAGGAATCCGGCGGCACCTGTAATAAGTACTTTACCTCCGGCCTCCGGCCTTTCGGGCAGGGACTTGCCTGAAGCGGGGTGTGATGGTGTTGTATTTTTTGAACCTGATGAAGCCACTATATTTTTTTATTGAGTCCTTAGATCATTTTTCGCTTCCTGCCCCTTTAAACGGCAGGGGCAACTGTCCTCCTGCCCACACTTACATAATAAAAACCCAACTCTTCCATTTTTGCCAGGTCGAAAAGATTTCTCCCGTCGAAAATTACTTTATTTTTCAATAACGAGATCATCCTGGTAAAATCAGGGGTTCTGAATTCACTCCATTCCGTAGCAATGACCAGGGCATCTGCATCAATCAATGCATCGTACTGATGTTCAGAAAAATTTATTTTATCGGCAAATAACAACTTTACATTATTCATCGCTTCAGGATCGTAGGCCGTTATTACCGCACCGGCATCTGCTAATTCTTTGATGATACTTAATGCAGGGGCCTCCCTGATATCATCCGTGTTTGGTTTAAATGCCAAACCCCAAATGGCGATCTTTTTACCCTTTATATCATTTTTAAACCAGGCTTTTATTTTAGGAACTAAATGCATTTTTTGTTTTTCATTTACTTCCATTACAGCATCCAGTATTTTGAAATTATAATGTACATCAGCAGATGACCTGGCCAGTGCCTGCACATCTTTTGGAAAGCAACTGCCTCCATAACCAATGCCCGGAAATAAAAACCGCCGGCCTATCCGTTCATCGCTTCCAATGCCTTTACGTACCATATCCACATCAGCCCCCAACCGTTCACATAACTGTGCTATTTCATTCATGAAAGTGATCTTCATAGCCAAAAAAGAATTGGCAGCATATTTGGTGAGCTCTGCGCTTTTTTCATCCATGTAAATAAGGGGATTACCCTGGCGTACAAAAGGAAGATACAGATCATTCATAATCTTTTTAGCCCTTTCGGATGTGGTACCGATGATCACCCTGTCGGGTTTCATAAAATCATCTACGGCAACACCCTCTCTTAAAAATTCGGGATTGGAAACCACATCAAATTCAACCTTATCGCCAGCCTGATTGGCAGGCAGATTTTTTGTAATGGTGGCCCGTACTTTTTCAGCAGTGCCAACCGGTACGGTACTTTTATCAATGATGACCACATAATCTGTTATTAATTTACCCAGGTTATCAGCCACACCAAGAATGTATGTAAGATCAGCACTGCCATTTTCACCCGATGGGGTTGGCAATGCAAGGAAAATGACCTGTGCATTTACTATTCCATCTTCCAGTGAAGTGGTAAAATGAAGCCGGCCCTCTTTCTGATTGCGAAGAAATAATTTTTCCAGCCCGGGCTCATAAATGGTCAATTCACCGGATATCAATTTTTCGATCTTGACCTTATCAATATCCACACAGGTAACGTTGTTGCCGGTTTCAGCAAAACAGGTTCCTGTAACCAATCCGACATAGCCTGTACCAATAACTGCAATTTTCATGTAGGTTGTTTGTTAATTGTTATCTGTTAATGGGTTTTTTATGGCCGGCATCTTTTACTTTTTTCAGGTAGTTAATTTACTCATTTAAAATGGCCAGGCATTTATTTATTTGTTCTTTTCTATTCGTTAATTCAATTTCCGAAATATTATTTTCTTCTTCTGCAATAATCAAATGATCAATAGTTTCGTACAATGGCCCTCTGCTGATTCTGCAAAACTGGATATTTTCCTGAAAATTAAATCTTCTGTACCCTTCAGCAATATTATTTGTTACTGACCTAAAGCATCTTATCAATTGATCTTTTAGCCTGTACTCTTCCTGCTTTGGCAGGGTATCAATTAATAGCTTTAACTCTTTTCTTAATAAGACTGATTCTTTCCAGCAATTAAGCTCTTCAAATGATTTTAATTGTTCCATGCATTTGACTATTAACAGATAACAATTAACGGTTCACAAATTCCAAAACCTTACTGACAATAAATGATTGTTGTTCATCATCCAGTTCCGTATGTATGGGCAATGAAATGACTCTTTCAGTCAGCCAATCTGTTACCGGTAATTCATAACAGTTACCGCCAAAAGCATCAAACATTTTTTGTTTATGTGCAGGCACGGGGTAATAGATCATTGAAGGTATGCCCTGATCAGCTAAAAATTGATTCAGCCCATTCCTGTCAACCCCGTTTAAAATCAATGTGTACTGGTGAAATACGTGTTTATTATTGCCATCTCTAAACGGAATAGTTATCTTTTTATTTTCTGCAAAACCATTGTCATAATAACCGGCTGCTTTTCTGCGGGCAGTTATATATTCATCCAGGTGTTTTAATTTAATTTTAAGGATAGCAGCCTGCATAGCATCCAGTCTGGAATTACACCCCACCACATCATGGTAATACCGTTTACTTTGTCCATGTGATGCAATCATTCTTAATTTACCGGCCAGTTCGTCATCTTCGGTAAACATGGCGCCTCCATCTCCAAAAGCGCCGAGGTTTTTTGACGGGTAAAAGGATGTACAGCCGATATGGCCGATCGTTCCTGTTTTTTTGACCGTGCCGTTGCTGAAGGTATAATC
>JANOGE010000079.1:0-1990 GCA_031414035.1 Chitinophagaceae bacterium
GCAGTATTACGGCTAAGTACCAGGAGATGGACCATCCTGTTTGTGACTTTGCACACCACATGACCAAAGTGGCACTGGCACATACCGGCATCTGGCTGAGTGATGGTGCAACCAATACCATGCCTATTGGTACACACAGGGGTGATAACTTAACCCAAGAACAATTACAGGAAAACATGGATACTGTTCACCGGGCATGGAAAAAAGGATATGATCATATCCGCCACTCTTTATGGAATGGTTTTTACCAGGGATGGGACCTGAACCCTGCACAATTTCCGATGCGGTATGCAGCGGTGTACGCTTTCTTTTTAGAAAGCTATGACGATGCGGTTGAGCGGTTAAAAACATTTGTTGAAAAAGCGGCAAGGGCAACACTGATCGGCGATGTTTTCGATGATGCCGCAACAGGACAGGGCTTACTTAATTATTTTTTACGTGCCCTGAATAGTGGTGCCATCACCGAAGAGGAAGTTTTGGTAACGGGTTTAACATTGGATGAAATAAGGAGCCGTTCTTTTAAACAAATTTTAGAAAACAGGAAAAAATAATGAGTGTATGGGAATTTATACACGAAAAATTATCAGCTTCTATACCGGTAATGTTGTTATATGTGCTGGAAAGCGAAGGAAGTTCTCCGGGGCGGAATGGTTTTAAAATGGCAGTGGCAGGCGACGGAAGTATTTACGGAACAATTGGCGGAGGCATCATGGAACATAAACTGGTGGAGAAAGCAAAAACAATGTTACACGCTGTGTCCTGCGGCCTGAAAAATGAAATGGCTGTTCTGCTCATGCGCCAGTATCATGATAAGGAACACACCACGGATCAATCCGGAATGATCTGCTCGGGCAGCCAGTGGAATGCATTTATACCATTATCCTCTTCTGATGATAAAACTATCGATACCATTTTAAAAGGCGGGCAATATACCATTCAGCTTTCACCAAAAGGATTAGGTATTCAGGCATCAACGCCCAATGATAAAAAGTATAGCCTGCAATTAAAGCCTGATAATGGCTGGATATATAATGAAAGATTAAATCAACGGCCGGTGATCCATATCATCGGTGGTGGCCATGTAAGTCTTGCTTTATCTGAGCTGATGTGTTTTCTTGGTTTTTACAGTAAAGTGTATGACGACCGCCCGGAATTGAATACCATCCTGCAAAATTTTTTTGCAAATGAAAAAATCATTATTCCGGGGTATGAACAGTTGGGGGAATATATCAACGACTGTAAAAATGATTTTGCTGTTATCATGACATTGGGATACCGGACGGATAAGATGGCACTGCTGCAGTTATTGAACAAAGAGTTGTTTTACCTGGGCATGATGGGCAGCGATCATAAAATTGAAACCCTTTTGAGTGAATTAAGATCGGAAGGCATTGCTGAAAAGGTATTAAAAAAAATATTTACTCCGGTTGGTGTAAATATCTATAGTAAAACAAGTCCAGAAATTGCAGTGAGTATTGCTGCAGAGATCATACGTGAAAAAAATAAAGAGTTGTCTACGGGAAGAAATTATTAAGGATTAAAATGAAAAGAGGCTGTCTCAAAGGTCAAATACTACTGTCAGACTGAGCTTGTCGAAGTCATTTGAACATACGTTTTATAGTCAAATATGTTTCGACAAGCTCAACATGACATACTTTTGAGAGAGCCTCTTTATTTGTTGCTGTAGGGGAAGGGATCGAACCTTCACGAGGCAGTTAGCTGTAGTACAAAGTTCGGTGGTCGACCCCGGTCGAATCAATATTGCTACTGAGACGGCTCTATGCTACGTTTATCCTGTTATCCTCACCCCCGAGACAAGGGGGTCGCTGCCAAAAATTTCGTTACATAAAAAAAGCCCATCCAAAAATGGACGGGCCTTTATTAAAGCTGTAGGGGAAGGGATCGAACCTTCACGAGGCAGTTAGCTGTAGTACAAAGTTCGGTGGTCGACCCCGGTCGAATCAATATTGCTACTGAGACGGCTCTATGC
>JANOGE010000080.1:0-5668 GCA_031414035.1 Chitinophagaceae bacterium
ACAGCTTTCCGCGACAACAAAACTTCGGTAGGAGAGTTTTTTGTTGTTGAATTACTGCGTGCAGCTTTAATATCATAACTGATATTAAGAGCTATCCAGTCATAAATAGCCCTTGCCCTGTCTATTTTATCCGGAAATTTATTACTAACCACATTGTTAATAGTACCCATGCTCATAGTTTCCAATGAGCCAAGACTTTTAACATAGGCATCAACAGTTGTAAAATCCCTACCTTCTGTTTGGCCAAATAAATTAACACTGTAAAAGGTTAATAAGAAAAATATGCACTTTTTTAAGAGATTATTCATTCGATAAAATTAAGCATCAAAAAGTTAATAAAAACGAAAACAACTTATTTAAAATCAAAAAGGGTAGCTGTAAATACACCCCGTTCCCTGGGTTTAAAAATAGCTTTCCAGTTACCCATATAACGGATGATTGAGGGCACAGTATAATCACCGAATCTTGTTAACACTACTTCCATCTGTACTTTAAAATCGTAAAGCCCGGCATCGTAACTTAGGGAATAATTCCTGGCAATCACTTCAAAGGTCTTATCGTCAAACCAGGTGGTCATTTCATCTATAACAACGGCATCCTTATTTTCAGGTCTTACTTTTTGTGTAAAAATATAACAACTGGTATGGTTATGGATACCCATATCAATACTTATGTTGTAGTTATCTGCCATCTCATCATCATAAATAGCCGTTTTGTTACTGATAAAAGGCAGTCCGTTTATTTTTTTTCCGGGATTGAAGAACAGCATTTTCAACTGTTCCTTATTTTTTTCCATTCCGCTTTTACCTTTTGTGCTGAATTCCCTGTCTGCCACAATATTATCTTCTCCGCAAACGGAATCCCTGGTAAAGAAGAGGGAAGCATACATTTGTGCGGTGTAATAATTAAAGTTATGCTGTTCATCATAAATATCACCGGTTACCTGTTCTTCAAAGGTCTCCATTTTACGGCAGTTATTTCTTTGTATTTGTTTTGTTTTACTGTGCAGCGATGCTTTGATTTTGCCTTTACTGTCATTCATACGAATATCATTAATGGCCGTAAACCCTAGTATACGAAGGTTACGGAATGCTTTATAAAATGAAGTGTCGTTTTTTATGTGGTTGATAAATAGGGGAATGTTCAGTTTATTATTAATAACAACCTCACTGAGGGTAATTGTTTTTTTACCGATAGTTAATATACTGTCGTTATTTACCTGGGCAAAGCCATGAATACAAAAAGCAAGACAAAAAGAAACAGGAATGATTTTTTTGATCATACCTGCAAGTTATTAATAAAGAGGGTATAGAAATGACTTACCTATACTTACTTTTTCTGTTTGTTTTACTCCAGGTTTTGCTAGTTCCTTTTAATTTCAGGGGCTACACGGTTAATGTTAACATCAGGTTTTATTATCGTTTCAGGTAAATGAAACCCTCTTTATTTTGGGAAAACCATCCGGTAGTCTACTTTTATTTTCCCCCTGGAAATATCATCCAGTTTCCGCTTCATTAACTTTCTTTTCAGAGGTTTAAGGTGGTCTATAAATAATTTTCCATCAATATGGTCATATTCATGCAATATAATACGGGCGCTCAGGCCAATAAAGGTTTTACTATGCGGCTCAAAATTTTCATCTTTAAATTTTAAAGTTACTTCCTGATTGCGGTAAACATCTTCTCTGATTTTCGGAATACTGAGACATCCTTCATTATAGGGCCATTCTTCTCCATTTAGTTTTGTAATATGGGCATTAATAAAAACGCCTTTATAGCCGGGGGCATCGGGGTATTCATCTTTTTCATCTTCATCCTGGTTCAGGAATATTTGTTCACTGTCCATGACAAATAAACGGACCGGTTCATTTACTTGTGGAGCAGCCAGCCCAACACCATTACTGTTATACATGGTCTCCCACATATCATCAATCAGATTATTAAGGCCGGGATAGTCAGGGCTAATGTCATCACATACCATTCTTAAAACAGGGGATCCATATGCTACAATAGGAAGAATCATATTAATTGCTGAATGGTGAGATTTTTTTATTGTTTCCTGCAAAATTAACCCAAATCAGCAAGGTAACCATTAGGCAAAATAAAATTATTGTATAGATTGGAGGTACTCCTGCAGTATGATGGTGGCTGCAATTAAATCAACATTTCCTTTCAACCGCCTCTCTTTTTTCTTCATGCCCATTTCTAACATGGCGTCTTTAGCCATTTTTGAAGTATAGCGTTCATCAACTGTTTTTAGCGGAATAGCAGGAAATTCCTTTTGTATTTTTTTTATTACAGCTTCAACCAGTGGCGTACCATGTGTGGCTGAGTCATCCCAGTTTTTGGGAAGGCCGATGATGATCAGTTCCACCTGCTCTTTTATAAAATAGTTTTTTAAAAAAGTGATAAGCTCACCGGAGTCAATAGTTATTAGGCCGGTTGCAATAATCTGCAACGGGTCGGTTACAGCCAGCCCGGTTCTTTTACCGCCATAGTCTATTGCAAGAATTCGTGCCATACCCGGCCCCAACTGCCTCTCCGCCAAACGGCGGATGGGACATGGAGATGATTGATTTACGTTAAAAATAGGTCAAGAATAACAAAGATGGCAAAAACAACCGATGCAATACCATTAGTTGTAAAGAAAGCCAAATTTACTTTGCTCAGATCATTTGGTTTTACCAATAGGTGCTGATAAATTAATAAACCAATGAATACGACAACACCAATCCAATACCAGGTTCCAAAATGGCCATACACACCTGCATAAACCACACAGGCAGCAGAAAGTAAATGCAGCCATTCTGAAATCCTTAAAGCTTTTGTTTTGCCCACAGCGGCAGGAATGGAATAAAGCTGGTTACTTTTATCAAACTCTTCATCCTGAAGCGCATAAATAATATCGAAGCCACTAACCCAAAATAAAACAGTTAATGAAAAAAGAACAGGTAGTAAAGAAAATTGCCCGGTAACAGCCAGGTAAGCCCCAATGGGAGCAAGACTTAAGCCAACACCCAATACCAAATGACATAAAAGAGTAAACCGTTTTGTATAACTGTAAAATAAAATGACAAACAATGCCACCGGGGACAGGAAGAAACAAATTTTATTGATGAAAAAACAACAGGCAATGAATAACAGGCAATTGGTCATCACAAACAGCAATGCATTATTTGCTTTTATAACCCCCGCAGGTATTTCACGAATGGCAGTACGTGGGTTTTTTGCATCAAAATTTTTATCCAGCCAGCGGTTAAAGGCCATAGCGGCAGAACGGGCGAAGATCATGCAAAGGATGACAAGGACTAATAAGTACCAATTATGATTAATAAACAAATAGATTTTACGGCTTGGGGAAGAGTACAAAAACATATTGTAATAAACATTGGGTATTTTTTTTAATGAAACAATTCCCAAAAAAAATCCAATCAATGCAAAGGGCATTGCAAAAATGGTGTGGGAGAATTTTACAAGAGACAAATATTTTTTTAGTGCAGACATTTAAAATTCAGAATTTAAAATTCAAAATAATCTTCCTCTTACGATCTCCCACAAAACAACGCCGGCTGCAGTAGCTATGTTCAGTGAATGCTTCATACCCAACTGTGGTATTTCAATACATCCATCACATTGTAAAATGGTTTCCTGCTCAACGCCGGTGACCTCATTGCCAAAAATAACCGCCGTTTTTTCATTTCTTTTAAAATCAACCTGCTGAAGCTGGTGGCTATGCTCAACCTGTTCTACAGCATAAACTTTGTACCCATCTTCTTTTAATGATTTAATGGCTTCGGTTGTATTGGTAAAATGTTTCCAGTGTACCGTTTCCTCGGCACCTAATGCGGTCTTTTTAATTTCTTTATGCGGAGGAACACAGGTATAGCCGGTAAGATATATGGCGTTAAGCAAAAAGGCATCGGCTGTGCGGAATACACTGCCTACATTATAAGCACTGCGAATGTTTTCCAATACTGCAATTACCGGCGTTTTGTGGGATTGTTTAAATTCCTCAACCGTTTTACGGTTCAATTCATCCATGCTTAATTTACGCATACTTCTTATTAAATCATTTCACTCTGCAGCAATGGATTTTTTACCGCATCCTTTTTTTCTGCAAAGGCTTTGGCTGCTTTAATAAAATGAACAAAAATGGGTTGGGGATTTTCCACCGTACTTTTTAACTCGGGGTGATATTGTACGCCAATAAAGAATGGATGGTCTTTTAATTCAACAATTTCAACCAAACCGGTACCGGGATTTTTTCCACTGGGTATCAGGCCTGCTTTTTCAAAATCGGTTATGTATTTATTATTGAACTCCCAGCGGTGACGGTGCCTTTCGCTGATCTGTTTGGTACCATAGATCTTAAAGGCCAGGCTGTCTTTTTTAATATCGCAGGGAAATGCACCAAGGCGCATAGTACCACCCTTGGCTTCAATAGTTTTTTGATCTTCCATCAAATCAATCACGGGGTGAGGGGTAGCCGTATCCATCTCTGTTGAATGTGCATCTGCCCAACCCAGTACATTTCTCGCATATTCAATAACCGCCATTTGCATACCCAGGCAGATGCCGAAGAACGGCAACTGATTTTCTCTTGCATATTTAACGGCAATGATCTTGCCTTCCACGCCACGGTTTCCAAAACCGGGTGCTACCAATAAACCGTCAAGATCTTTCAGTTTTTCCCTTACATTTTCATCATTAATAAATTCACTGTGCACATTTACGATCTGAACTTTAGATTCATTAATGGCACCTGCATGTATAAAGGATTCCAAAATGGATTTATAAGCATCCTGCAATTCAATATATTTTCCAATAAGGCCAATGGTTACTTTACTATGCGGATATTTTAATTTGTCTAAGAAAGCACGCCACTTGGTTAATTCGGGCGCAGCATATCCGTTGATCTGTAATTTTTTCAGCACAATGACATCCAACCCTTCCTGCAACATTTTTAGCGGAACTTCATAAATGGTACTGGCATCCATCGCTTCAATTACGGCATTGGGTTTTACGTTACAGAACAGGGCGATCTTTTTCTTTAACTCATCATTTAAGGGATGTTCTGTACGGCAAACAATTACGTTTGGATGTACGCCTTCCTGGCTCAGCATACGAACACTATGTTGGGTTGGTTTTGTTTTTAATTCTTTGGCTGCTTTTAAATAGGGGATGAGTGTAAGGTGTACCACCATGCAATCTTCTTCTGGCAGTTCCCACTGTATCTGGCGAACGGCTTCTACAAAAGGTAAACTTTCAATGTCACCTACTGTACCGCCGATCTCTGTAATTACGATATCATATTTTCCTTCGCTGCCCAGCAACAGCATCCTGCGTTTTATTTCATCAGTGATATGAGGAATTACCTGTACAGTTTTACCTAAATAGGCACCTTCTCTTTCTTTATTAATGACGGTTTGATAAATACGGCCGGTGGTAACATTATTAGCCTGTGATGTAGGGGTATTTAAAAATCGTTCGTAATGGCCAAGATCAAGGTCGGTTTCGGCACCATCATCAGTTACATAACATTCGCCATGTTCGTAACTGATGATGGTGCCGAAACCGACCGTGATCTTGGCCATTACGAACGATTTTTAAATACCCCTACATCACAGGCTAATAATGTTACCACCGGCCGTATTTATCAAACCGTCATT
>JANOGE010000081.1:0-4551 GCA_031414035.1 Chitinophagaceae bacterium
TCAAACAGGCCGGGCATTAAATATTTTCCTGTTCCATCAATAATTGTGGCATTTTCCGGAATCTTTATTGTACTGGTATTACCCAGCAATTTTATTTTTCCATTCTGCACTATTACAGTTTGATTAGCTAAAACAACTTCCCGGTTCATAGGAATGACGTTTACGTTTTTTATAGCATAACTACTCTGTGCTAAAAGCCTTGGTTGTACAAAAAGGAGAATGAACAGACAATAAGTAACTGATTTGAATTTCATAAAGATCAATTTTAAATTGTTTAGTAAGCCCTGTTTTAATTGGCGTTTATTTTTCTTTAAGCAATGTTATTAATTCTGATTCTTTTTTTAAGTCGGTTGCAAACTGCTTAAATACCTCTTCAATTGAAGCTGCTTTTTTAGCAAAAAAGAACGGAAAGAGGCTTATCCTTTTTTCACTCATTCTAAAATTTGTTACCCCGTCTCTTATTTCAGTCAAGGTAAATACCCTTTTACCTAGTACATTGCCCCAAACAAGGCGCCTGTTCTTTTCAAATTCATGAATAGAAAATAAAAACACTGCCCTGGGGTCTGGTTTTAATCTTAATTTAATCTTTCCTCTTTTTGTAAAGCTGCCTTCAAAAGAAAAAATTGTTGAATTCCATTTGGGGTATTCCGATCCTGTTGTTATCAATAACCAAATTATTTTAGGCTCGGATTGTATTTCAATACTTACAATAGTTTCCCTGCTGAATAATTTATTAATTATTCGGGCCCTGCAAGCCGGTGCTGAATTGATCACTGGTTATATATTTTTTAAAATAAATTACAAAAACTGCCAAGATTATGGTTGTGTTCATACAGATACAATACCAAATATAAATTACCCAATTGCAAGTTTACCATTAACCGTTTGTCAATTCCTGCTAATTATATAAGTGGCAATTAAATCCTGACTGTATTCTAATTAACATAGCGATATTGCAAATTGATATACATAAACTATGAAGAAAATATTTTTTATTTTGCCGGTTTTTATTGTTGCCATCTGCCAGCTAAAGGCACAATCAAATAATAAAGGCACACTCTTTACAATAAATGATACACTGCGTGGCTCTTTAAATAATGAACGAACTGCATGGGATGTTTTGCAATACCGTATAACCCTTATTCCGGATTTTGAAACAAAATCAATTACCGGAAAAAGTACCATTGTTTATAAAACTGTAAGGGCTGTTTATACCATGCAAATTGATTTGCAACAGCCCCTGCTAGTTGACAGTATAGTTAATAAAGGCTCCAGGGTTGAGTTTACCCGGTTTAATAATATTGTAAGGGCAAAGCTTATAGATTCTGCAAGAATTATAAAATTTAAACCTGGTAAAACGGATTCGGTAATTGTGTATTACCATGGCAAGCCCCGTGAAGCTATCAACCCTCCATGGGATGGTGGCTTTATATGGAAGAAAGATGCGAAAAACCGCCCCTGGATGGGTGTTGCCTGCCAGGGTATTGGAGCATCGGCGTGGTATGCATGTAAGGATCACCAGAGCGATGAGCCTGATAATGGCGCAATCCTATCCATTGTAGTACCAGACAGTTTAACAGGTGTAGGTAATGGCAAACTCATCGGCAAAGAAAAAATTAAAAATACTGGAAATACCATGTACACATGGAAAGTGGTAAATTCTATTAATTCTTATAACATAGCTCCATACATTGGAAGTTATGTAAATTTTTCAGACACCCTGCATGGTGAAAAAGGAATATTGAATTTAAATTATTGGGTATTGGATTATAACCTGGAAAAAGCAAAGAAGCAATTTACACAAGCCAAACTTATGCTGAAGGCTTTTGAGTATTGGTTTGGCCCTTACCCCTTTTATGAGGATGATTATAAATTAGTAGAAAGCCCCCATTTAGGTATGGAACATCAAAGCGGTATTGCTTATGGTAACAAGTATGGCAATGGCTATTTGGGCACCGACTTAAGTGGAACCGGCTGGGGCAAAAACTGGGATTTTATTATTGTACACGAAAGTGGCCACGAATGGTTTGGAAACAATATTACTACAAACGATATAGCCGATATGTGGGTGCATGAAGGTTTTGCCAATTACAGTGAGGCATTATACATCAACTACTATTATGGCAGGCAGGCTTGTGATGAATATGTTTATGGCATACGGAAAAATATTGCCAATGACAAACCTGTTATTGGCCCTTATGGAGTAAACCAAAGTGGCAGTGGCGATATGTATTATAAAGCATCCAACATGTTACATACCATCCGCAACAGTTTTGGCAATGATGAAATCTTCAGAAATTATTTGCGCAATTTGGGTAAACTATTTTATCATAAAAACACAAGCTCAAAGGAAATAGAAAACTATACATCGGCTCAGTTAAAGTTTAATTACAGTAAAGTATTTGACCTGTATTTACGTACCATACAAATTCCAAAACTGGTATTTACAGTTGATGATATAAATAACAGCATTAGTATAAAGTGGGAGAATTGTGTAGCAGGATTCAATCTTCCTCTAATTATTCAGCCTACCAATAATAAGATTTTTATAACAGACAAACAGCAAACACTGAAGCTAAATGCAAAAGAAATGGAATGGTTTACCAAAAAGAATATTGAAAGCATTTATTATGTTGTAGTCACAAGGGAAAACTAAGTATTCAGATAGACAAAATGTTTATATCAATCTTTAAACTACACAATCGTATATCCCCCATCCACTATCAAATTCATCCCGACAGCAAAAGAGGCTTTATCTGAACAAAGCCAGATAACTGCTTCTGCAATTTCTTCAGGCTCAGCTAACCGACCAATGGGATGTTTGGCTGCTATGCGTTTTAGCTTTTCTTCATCCCCTTTGTTTACCATAGGTGTATTGGTAAAACCAGGGCTTACAGCATTTATCCGCAAGCCGGTACTGGCATATTCCAAAGCTGCTGTTTTTGTAAGCCCTATCACAGCATATTTAGATGCCACATAGGCCGAATCATTTTCATAAGCTACCGTACTTAAAAGCGAAGCACAATTAACAATGGCTCCTCCCTGTTTCAGTATATGTGGAATTTCATATTTCATACATAAAAAAACACCTTTTAGGTTTATGGCCATTACTTTATCCCAGTCGTAAGTTGGGTAATCCTGCACTTTGGCAAATTCGCCACCAATGCCGGCATTGTTGTAGGCATAATCCAATCTTCCAAAATCTTCCACCACTATCTCTATAGTATCTTTCACTTGCTTTTCGTCACTAACATTACATGGGTAATACCTGGCATGGCCGCCCATTTCACTTATTGTATTCACCAATTCTTTGCCTGCATGATGGTTAAGATCAAGTACGCCAACACTGGCTCCCTGCTCAATAAATTTTAATACTACTGCTTTGCCTATGCCAGATGCTCCGCCGGTTACTATGGCTGTTTTGTTTTTAAATATCACCTGTAAATTATTTTTTTAAAGAAAAGGGGTTAACATACAAGATGCAACCCCTTTTCAATTTAACCACCGTTTATGAAGTTTAAAGGTAGCTATCTGGTGTAGTTTAGCTTTACCGTTTATAAATTTAGCAGGAATTGACAACCCCATTTGTTTTTTCGTTTCATTGGATATAAAAGTCAGCAGTTCTTATTTTGATGATCAAAATTTTTGGCGAAAGAGAAATCAGGCTAGGGTTAATACCCGGCTCGCCTTCGGGAATTGGCTTGCTGAGGGATTTATAATAATCAATCCATGCCGGAAAGAAATTTTTTGTTTCAGGGTCTTTGAAAGTCATGGGCTGCAGTTGAAAAAAATCAACCTGTTTATTGGCTTCTTTAAATGCCTGGTATATCAGTTCGCTGCAATACCATTTGCCATTGTTGGGTAAAAACTCATCATCATAAGGTTGCCCTATTTGCCTATTTGCGAATAATGCTGCCCCTGCAATTAAATGATCATACTCCTCTTTTACCCTTCCTATGGTTATATTTTTTATTTGGGCTGTATCACCACTTCTTGCAAAGAAATATTTTAAAGAGTTTACGTGAACTTTACCACCAATAGCTTCAATAACTTTCAACGTATCGTTAATATTAACAACCATGGCACAATGAGAGAAATCCTTTCCTTCTATGCCTTCAGTAACTGCTTCTATAGCATCGCATAATCCTCCACAATCCAGGTTTTGAAAAAGTATGTCGCCCTCTTTTATTTTTTCTGAATAGCTGCAACTGCAAAAAAAGATGCAACCATACATTAAGCAAATCAATTTAAAAAATAGTACTCGCATATTAACACAGATAAAGTAATTATAATTTCTATCTCAAAAAAATCAGGTAAATACAAAAAAGGCTACTGTAAATACAGTAACCCTTTTTGCTAAACCTATATATGAAAAATATACCGTTGCCAGTGCCAATCAAAACACTTGACATTTTAAAATTAAGTAGTTTTATTTTTTTAACAGCACCATCCATCAAGTTAGCAGGATTTGACAAATAAACTTTTATAATAGCATTAAATTTAAAACATGTGATGCGCTTTAATTTTTGAACCGATTTGTTAGGCAGTTTA
>JANOGE010000082.1:0-14328 GCA_031414035.1 Chitinophagaceae bacterium
CTGCCAAAAGCCTTTGCCAGCCGGCCCATTTCTTCATCAGTAACCGGTTTATCAACTACCACAATAGCGTTATTAATATCACCGCCCTTTACCAGGTTATTATCCAGCAGCATTTCAAGCTCATGTAAAAAACAAAAGGTACGGCAGGGGGCAATTTCTGTTTGAAAATCTTTCATTGTTTTCAAACTGGCATGCTGTGTTCCCAATACCGGGCTGTTGAAATCTATCAGGGTTGTTATCTGGTAATTTATGGCCGGTAATGCGGTCATCTCTACTTTCTTTACCTCGTCAAAATAAGAGATATTGGTATCAATGCTGTACCAGACTTTTGCAGCATCCTGTTCAAATACACCGGTTTCTTCAATGATATTTACAAAAGGTTCACTACTGCCATCAATGATCGGTATTTCAGGGCCGTTTAATTCTATCAAACAATTATCAATGCCCATACCTACCAGTGCAGCAAGGATATGTTCCACCGTACTTACTTTGGCATCTCCTTTTTCTAAAGTGGTCCCCCTGGATGTTTCAGTAACCAAATCACAATCCGCTTTAATAATGGGCATCCCGGGCAGATCTATACGCTGAAACTGGAAACCAAAACCCGGATTGGCAGGTTTTAATGTCATATCTACATTTATGCCCGAATGGAGCCCGGTACCGGAAATACTAACTGATTTAACTAAAGTATGTTGCTTATCTGGATTGAAATTTTTATCCATATATACTGATAAATTTTGTTGGCAAAGATATTTAAAATAAGATGTCCGTAGTATTTATGCCAAAAGGTACCTGAAATAGCGTTAAAACTGGATCTGAAAGCTTCCGAAAATGCCAAACTTCGAAATTTTATTGACCGGTAATGGGGTCGGGGATACCAACCAGACCAGATCAAGACGGAGGAGCTTAAAAATATTATCTATACCGGTACCAATTTCAATGTACGTTTTGCCATTCAGTGTTTTAAATGTTCCGGAACTGTTATTTAACGAAATATTTTCCCCGTTTAATGATCCCCAGAGTGTTTTGATATTCCAAAACTGCCGCCATTTTAATTTACGGGTTAGGGGAATGAACCGGAACAAACCTGATCCAATATTATGCTCCAGATTAATTCCTGCAAATTTATCGCTGAGGTATTCAAAGCGGGTCATCAGGTTATACGAACTTGGGCTGTAATAATAAAGGTCATTACCCGGATGATTTTCTAAATAAGTATAAGGGATGACACCATTTATCTTTCCTGCAAATACTTTGTACGAAAGCGTGCCATATGGAGATATTTTCATAAAATCCTTAATTGAAACTCCATATTTGGTATAGTCGTATGCACTTTGAAAGACACCCGGGATACCTTTTGCCAATACAATTTCTACAATAGGGTATTTGGTGCCTAAAGAAAACCGGTTATAATCCGTTTCAAGAAAGCGCTCTAAATAAGCAAAACGAAGTTTAACGGCAATCACAAAACTGGTCATTGAAGTACCATTGCTTACCGGGAAATTAGTTTTATCGGGTAAGTTCATTAAAGGAGTAAACGACCGGTGTGAAACAAACCACTCCGTAGAAAAGCCTTTTCCCAGTTCGTTAAATACCTCAAACCTTATATCTCTGGCTTGTATGAACTTACGGGTGGTATTTGGTTTTCGAACAACGATTGAAAAAATATTATCCTGGCTAACCTCGCCTACCTGGCTAATTGCATTCTCTACATCATCTGTATAGGATAGATGCAGGCGAATACGCCTGGGTTCTCTTTTTACTATCCAGAATGCTTCCGCTTTACCTTTAAATTTTTTGTCCCTTGTTCCGTAAGCAAGGTAACCGTGCAGATAAATATCTTTATTAAAGCCGGTATTGGTTCCAAGGTCAAACCGGAAACGGGTGCCTTCCCATTGGTTGCCACTTATCCAGTTAAACCAGGGTCCAATTTCAAAGTTGCCGATATTTCTGTAGCCTCCGCCTAAAAACTTTAAATTCCGTTCAAGCTTTTGGTATTTAGGCATAGCAAACAGTTTATCAAGACTGGTATAAATGGCCTTTTCATTTTTTGATAAAGTATCGTGCCGGAGTGTATTCCAGGCAGAATCAGATTTTAAAACGGCCCCTTTTTCTATTTTTACCAATTCTTCAATATGCTGTTCTTTAAAAGCATTGGTTAAAGAATCGCTGTTGATAATGATATTTTTGTATGAAGTGGATTTCCGGCCAATGAGGGTGAGTGATTTTTTACCCAGAAACCTGAAATCGGCAAAGAACTTATCCCTGTTTAAAAAAATGATGGTATCATTGACAGGTATATATTCCTGGAACAGACTGATCTTGTCAATAAAATTAATGTTGGCATCCTTGCCCAGATAAAGCGATATCTTTTGTATCTGAAATGTTTTTTCGGTTACCCAGGCATCTCCTTCAAAAGTATTTTGCCCCAAACGTTTTGGACGGAAAACAAAATGAAATATCTTTTTCCCTTTCACTACCTGTGTATCCGGTACGGTAAAATTGTAATAAGAATCTCCGTTGTCATTAAAAGGACTGATAAAATCTTTGTCCATTATATTTACAAAATTGCTGTAGATGTTCACATTTTGGTTCATTACACCCAGTACTTTGCTTACACTTTCATTCTCAATACCTTTTGTATTACTGGCTTTGGAGTTTTCAAAAAATTTCCGGGGGTTGTTTTGATACGCATAATCACTCAGGCTTTCTACAAGATAAAAAGGTAAAAAAGGGGCACTCTCCGAAGTGCTGTCCATGTTATCGAAAATAAATCCAAAAGATTTTAATATAAAATTCTTCTTTACTTTATCTGCATTAAAATTCTTAATGTCTACTTCCAGTTTATTGTACGCCTCATAGCTGAAGTTTTTAAGATCATACCGGTTGTACTGTTTCTTTTTGCTCATTATTTTTCTCCATAGATAAAGGCCTTTATTCACATTTGACTTTACCATTACCTCACTGTTCAAACCGCCACGCTGCAATTGAATAGTAAAGGGTTTATTATTTTGCAGCTGCGTTACCGGAATTTTATAGAGGTCAAAACCGATATAACTTACCAGTAAGGTGTCTTTTGTAAAATTGTTCAAATAAAAGGCAAAATGTCCGGCACTGTCAGATGTCTTTCCAACGCCCGATCTGGCAAAATAAACAGATGCGTAACTGACCGGTTCTTTAGTATGTCCATCAATTATCTTTCCGGAAATAGAAACGGATTGACCGGTTGCAGAAGTGGAAAAAATAAATATAAATACGATCGATATGATGTAACTGGTTATATTCAAAATTTTATTTTAAGCTATGGGTATGGATAAAAAATAACATCCAAAGGTATTTTATTTTTTTAAGGAGGTTAACTTATAAAAATGTTAAGCTGTTGTTTAGGTCATGCAGATGACAAAAGGGGAGAGGTTAACATAACGGAGCCGGAGAAAATTAATATTTATTTTTTGCCATCATTTCCTTTATTTTTTTTTCAAGTTCGATCACTCTTTTTTCCAATGCGGGCAGATTTCGGGTAACAGCCTGTGAACGCATTGAAGTAACATAATCTGTTGCAGGGGTTCCGGTTACTGAAGTATTTGGTATTTTTATAGATTTGCTTACGCCGCTTTTTCCATTTATTCTGGTGCCATCGGCAATCTGAATATGGCCTGCCAATCCTGCCTGCCCCCCAATGATAACATTATTTCCGATTTTTGTACTGCCACTAACTCCTGTTAAGGCAGCAATGGCCGTATTATTTCCTACTTCTACATTATGTGCTATTTGCAGGAGATTATCCAGTTTAGCACCGGATTTTATCCATGTACTTCCAATAGTGGCCCTGTCAATGGTAGTGTTTGCTCCTATTTCAACATCGTCTTCTATGATTACATTTCCTATCTGTGGAATTTTTTTAAAACGTCCATCAACCTGTGGTGCAAATCCAAAACCATCACTGCCAATAACCGCCCCGGCATGAATAATGGTATTGTTGCCAATCATACAATCATGATAAATTTTTACCCCCGGGTGAATAATTGAATTTTCTCCGATCACTGCATTGTTTCCTAAATAGGCATTAGGGAAAATCTTTGCACCATTGCCTACAACCACATTTTCTCCCACATAGGCAAAGGCGCCTATGAAAACATTTTCGCCGATCTTTGCCGTTGTGGCAACATAGCAAGGCTGTTGAATACCGTTTAACTGTTGCCTTTGAATTTGCTGGTATCTATCCAGTAAGGTTGCAAATGCAGAATAGGCATCAGGCACTTTTATCAGTGTGGCATGTATACTTTGTTTTAATTCCTGTGTTTCATTAATGATAATAATGCTGGCCCGGGTGCTGTATAAGTATTCTTCGTATTTTGGATTGGCTAAAAAAGCCAATTGTCCTTGTTGGGCTTCTTCAATCTTACCAAAAGAAGCCACAGCTACATCGGCATTGCCTTCCACCCTGCCATTTATTATAATAGCTATTTGTGCCGCGGTAAATTGCATAATTGAATTTGAAACTATCCTGGATAACAAATGTAATATTTTTTCACCTTGCCCATCAGGTTTTGATTTATCAGGGCATTATCCACTTCAGAAATGTCTTTTACGGTACCATCTTTAAAAAGGATATGTATATGTTCTTCCTCGAGGTTGTAGGTGCTGCTGGCCACTTCTCCGGTAAAAACCAGCCAGGCTGCTTCCTCTTCCGTTAATTTTAATTTGGTACCCGTTTCGGCCATTTTTTCCAGTACCCATTTTTCATCAACCGGGTTTCCAAAATACTGCACTTTCAGCAATTGCCGGTTTATGATCCCTTTGCATAATCCCGATAAAATTTTGTCTTCATGATGGCACCAACCTTTTATTGCGGCTAAAACATCATAATCATCCAGGTTACAAAATTCTTCCAGCGTAACTGTTTGAATGGGCCGGTTAATAAAATTATGTAATGGAAGTTGGGCCGCTGCTTTTACATACTTTGCTCTTTTAATGATCCGTTTAAGCATTTGCTCGGCACATAATACCGTTTTATGCAGGTAAACCTGCCAATACATCAGGCGGCGTGCCACCAGGAATTTTTCTATGGAGTAAATACCTTTTTCTTCAACCATTAATTCCCCTTTATGTACCGTCAGCATTTTCAGGATGCGGTCGTATCCAATCACTCCTTCATTTACTCCGGTAAAAAAACTATCCCTGGTTAAATAATCCATCCGGTCCACATCCAGTTGTCCGCTGATGAGTTGATAAAGAAATTTTTTGGGATGCTGATCAGTAAAAATTTTCAAAGCCAGTTCCAGTTGCCCGTTAAATTGTTTGTTCAGTTCTTTAATGATAAGCAATGAGATCTCTTCGTGATGCATACCTTCAATCAGTACATGTTCCAGTGCATGGCTAAATGGGCCATGCCCGATGTCGTGGAGCAGAATAGCTATTTTTGCAGCCTGTGCTTCGGCAGGGGTAATTTCAATGCCCTTATCTTTTAACCCGATCAGGGCATTACCCATTAAATGATAAGCCCCCAGTGCATGGTGCAGCCTGCTGTGTACCGCACCGGGATAAACCAGGTTTGCCATGGCCATTTGGTTAATCCGGCGCAAACGCTGAAAATAGGGATGAATAATAACCTGGTGAATAAGTTCATCATCAATGGTAATAAAGCCATATACCGGGTCATTTATTATTTTTCTGAAAGGCATTTATCGTGGTAGTTTGTAACCCGCCTCCGCTAAAGCGCTGGTGGATAAAATGGTTGATAATGATTGTCTTGATGCAATGACCTGTATTTGTTAAAAGATATACAAAGCTAAATAAAGCTTATCAGCATTGATATAAAAAATTAAATTTGTGAGCATCGGATTATTAATACTTCAAAAAAAATCAGCATGAGCGTAGCCAGAATACTTTGGGTAGATGATGAAATTGACAGCCTTACATCACAGATCATGTTCCTTGAAAATAAAGGATATGTAGTACAAACCAAAACCAATGGTTTTGATGCGGTGGAGTATGTAAAAGATAATATTGTAGATGTTGTATTGCTGGACGAAACCATGCCCGGTATTACCGGTCTGCAGACCCTGCAGCAGATAAAAGAAGTGAACAGCAATTTACCGGTTGTTCTCATTACCAAGAATGAAGCAGAGAATTTAATGGATGAAGCCATAGGCTCCCAGATAAGTGATTATTTAATCAAGCCTGTCAATCCAAACCAGGTATGGCTGAGCTTAAAAAAGATCATTGATAATAAAAGGCTGGTGGCAGAAAAGACCACCTCGGCCTATCAGCAGGAATTCCGTAGTTTATTTATGGCGTTGAACAGTAACCCCAATTATAATGAATGGATGGATATTTACCGTAAGCTGGTTTATTGGGAACTGGAAATGAAAAAAAGCGACAGTCCCGAAATGCAGGAAGTTTTTCAAACACAAAAGACCGAGGCCAATACTGAGTTTTTTAAATTCATTGCTAAAAATTATGCTTCCTGGGTAAATCCAAAAAGCGGCGATAGCCCAATAATGAGTCATTCATTGATGAAGTTTAAAGTGTTTCCGCACCTGGAGAAAGGCACCCCGCTCTTTTTTGTTTTAATTGATAATTTACGGTTTGACCAATGGAAAACCATACAGCCCATTTTTGCAGAGAGTTTCCGCATTCATGAAGAAGAAACTTTTTATGCTATTCTGCCAACCGCCACGCAATATGCCCGTAATGCAATATTTGCCGGGATGATGCCGGTTGATATAGAAAAGCAATTTCCGGTACAATGGAAAAATGATGATGAAGAAGGAGGCAAAAATATGTATGAAGAAGAATTTTTTAAAACACAGTTAAAAAAGACGGGCAGGGGGGATTTAAAATACTCTTATACCAAGATAACCAATAATAATGATGGACAGAAACTGGTAGATAATATACATAATATGATGACGAATGATATTAATATCATCGTGTATAATTTTGTAGATATGCTGAGCCATGCCCGTACAGAAATGGAAGTGCTTAAAGAGCTGGCTGGTGATGAAACAAGTTACCGCAGTATTACCCAAAGCTGGTTTGAGCATTCGCCGCTGCACCAGGCCCTTAAAAAGATTGCGGATAAAAAATTAACGATGATCGTGGCAACCGACCATGGCAGTGTGAGGGTAAAAACACCGGCAAAAGTTATTGGTGATAAACAAACCACCTCCAACCTGCGGTATAAGCATGGCCGGAATTTGAATTATGAAGCGAAAGATGTTATCGCATTCAGAGACCCCAGGGAGGCTGGTCTTCCTGTGCCCAATGTAAACTCTTCTTTTATCTTTGCTAAAAGCGAATTGTACCTGTGCTATCCCAATAATTATAACCACTTTGCCAATTACTACCGCAATACGTTTCAGCATGGTGGTGTAAGCCTGGAGGAGATGATCGTGCCGGTGATCAGGATGACCAATAAATAATCTCCTCCCCCGCCCTTGTGCAGTATACTGTAAAAAAGGGTCAAACAGGAAGAGCTGTTTGCTTTTTAGGGTACACTGAGTTTCAGGTAGTTTGTTATTTTATTTATCAACGGTTGTTGAAAAAGTTTTTTTAATTACTCTTTATTTAAGTGAACTTGCAATAAAATCAGGATATCTTAAATCTCTTTTACGAATTCAGGTTATGAAATACACACAACACAATTTAGATAAGTTAGAAAAGATAGTGGAAGAATGTGGCTATGTTATACGGTACGAAAGAGGTACTTTTCAAAGTGGCTATTGCATATTGCAGGACAGGAAAGTAGTGGTATTAAATAAATTTTTTCAAACAGAAGGAAGAATAAATACCCTGATTGACCTGATACCACAATTAGACATTAGCATGGATGCCCTTACACATGAAAGTCAGAAGCTGTATGATGAAGTGATGAGTGTTATAAAATAAGCAATTTACTATAAGCAATTTGCAATTTGAATACTACTTAAACCCGTATTAATTTTTTTTACAAACCCGGCATACCTCTTTATTAGCTTAATACTGTAATTTGCCCATTGCCCATTGCCCATTGCTTATTGCTTATTGTGTATTGCCAATTTCCTATTTTTGCTTCATGCAATCTCCCCCTTTAAAAATAACATTTTTGGGTACCGGTACAAGCAGTGGTGTGCCCATGATAGGTTGCGGTTGTGCCGTATGCACTTCCTGGGATAAAAAAGACAAACGCTTACGCTCCAGTATTTTGGTTGAAAGCCAAACCACTTCTTTAGTAGTGGATACCACACCTGATTTCAGGTACCAGATGCTTCGTGCCCATGTAAAAAAACTGGATGCCGTTTTATTTACCCATCCGCACAAAGATCATGTGGCCGGGCTGGATGATGTTCGGGCTTTTAATTATTTTCAAAAAAAGCCAATGGAAGTGTATGCCAATTCGTTAACAGAAGAGGCATTAAAAAGAGAATTTGCCTATGCCTTTTCGGATAAAAAATATCCGGGCATACCTAATATTAATTTAAACACAATTGATAATACTCCTTTTTTTATTGGCGATATACCGGTAATCCCCATCCTGGTATGGCATTTAAAAATGCCGGTGCTGGGTTTTCGTTTTGGCCGCTTTACATATATAACCGATGCCAATAAAATTGATGCCGGGGAAAAAGAAAAAATAACCGGCAGTGAAACCATAGTGCTGAATGCATTGCGAAATGAAAAACATATTTCTCATTTTAACCTGGATGAAGCAGTGGAGATGGTACAGGAATTAGGGGTGCCAAAGGGCTATTTTACCCATATCAGTCATCAGTTGGGTAAGCATGATGATGTTAATAAAGGGTTACCCAAAGGAATTGAACTGGCCTGGGATGGGTTGGTGTTACTGGAAGATAAGGTTACATCTAACCTCTAAAAAAATTCCATAAGCACAGGCTGCAGCAACTAATAAATATATAACAGTCTTCACTGTATGATTATCTTTTTAAAAAGCAAGAGATTTTCCTCATCATTTAGCAACCTTTTTCCCTTTTATTTAATATTTCATTGCCCTACCTTGGGTATCCAGTGCCTGCATTTAAGAAATATTTATCAGCCTACTTTTCCTTTACCCGTAAAGAGCGAACAGGGATCATCATTATAGTATTACTGATTCTGTTGTTCATCGCCCTGCCTTTTTTATTTCCTTTTTTCATTCCGGTAAAACCGGTTGACCATGCAGCATTCGACAAAGAAATTGCCACACTTAATATAAAAGATATGGATAGTACAACCCGGTTTTACCAGGGAAATGCCGGCGAAAATAATGATCAGGGGTATTATCAGCCACAGGCGAAAAATGACTTTTACAAAAAGCCCACAGGCGAATTATTTTATTTTGACCCCAACAGTTTATCAGTTGATGGCTGGAGGAAATTGGGAGTAAGAGAAAAAACAATTACCACTATTCAAAATTATATATCTAAGGGAGGTAAATTTCATAAGCCTGAAGATATTGGCAAAATATGGGGTTTACATGAAGATGAAATTAAACGCCTGTTACCCTATATAAACATAGCACAGAAACCTTCCGGTAATTTTACAGAACAAAAAAATACAACGGTTTTTAAAACCTATGAAAAATCAAAATACAATATAACAACTGTTGACATTAATACTGCCGATACGTCTGCCTTAATAGCTTTGCCGGGTATTGGCAGCAAACTGGCAAATCGCATCATTACATTCCGGGATAAACTGGGAGGCTTTTATAAAATTGAACAGGTGGCTGAAACTTTTGCCCTCCCGGATTCCACTTTTCAGAAAATAAAAGAAAGACTGGCCATTGGCAACCCATCCATTAAAAAACTGAATATCAATAGTGCAACCCTTGATGAATTAAAGATGCATCCTTATATCCGGTACAATATTGCAAATGCTATAGTACAATACAGAATGCAGCATGGTGAGTTTTTGGCGGTTAGTGATATTAGAAAAATAATGATGATCACAGAAGATATCTACCTCAAGGCAGAACCTTATCTTTCGGTAAGATGAGGGCTGACGGAAGTTAGTATTTTAAAAATCTGTATTTTACAGCCTCAACGATTACATTTTATATGAATTTTAGTACTACCGAACTTACACAGCAGGTTGCTCATACTGCAAAAGATTTTGCCAACCAGCATATTAAACCACATTTGATGGACTGGGATGAAAGCCAGGAATTTCCGGTACACATTTTTAAAGAAATGGGTAAACTGGGTTTAATGGGCGTTTTAGTGCCCGAGGAATATGGAGGCAGTGGCATGGGCTATTATGAATATAATATCATTATCCAGGAAATATCAAAGGTCTGTGGCTCCATAGGTTTATCGTTAGCAGCACATAATTCATTATGCACGGGGCATATTTTAGCTTTTGGCAACGAAGAGCAAAAGAAAAAATATTTGCCCAAATTAGCAACAGCAGAACATATTGGTGCATGGGGCTTAACAGAAGCCAACACCGGAAGCGATGCGGGAAACATGAAAACCACTGCGGTAAAAGAGGGTAATGACTGGATATTGAATGGTACCAAATGCTGGATTACGCATGGCAAAAGCGGCGATATTGCTGTAGTGATCTGCCGCACTGGCGAGCCGAGGGCAAAAGATAATTCTACGGCCTTTATTGTTGAACGCGGTACAGCTGGTTTTAGTGCAGGCAAAAAAAGAAAATAAACTGGGTATGAGGGCAAGCGAAACAGCCGAAATGATCTTTGATAATTGCCGCATACCAGATGCAAACCGGCTGGGTAAAGCAGGCGAAGGATTTAAACAAAGTATGAAAGTTCTGGATGGTGGGAGAATATCCATTGCTGCCCTTGGCCTTGGTATCGCAAAAGGCGCTTATGAAGCCTCTCTTCAGTATTCAAAAGAACGCTACCAGTTTGACCAGCCTATCGCAAATTTCCAGGGAATAAGTTTTAAACTGGCTGATATGGCTACCGAAATTGAAGCTGCCGATCTTTTAATTAAACAGGCCTGCGATTTAAAGATGAGGGGTTTGCCCATGACAAAAGAAGCGGCCATGGCTAAATATTATTCCAGCGAAGTGGCAGTAAGGGTAAGTACAGAAGCGGTTCAGATTTTTGGGGGATATGGATACACCAAAGATTTCCCCGTAGAAAAATTTTACAGAGACAGTAAATTATGTACCATTGGAGAAGGAACCAGTGAGATACAAAAGCTGGTGATAAGCAGGGAAGTATTGAGATAATTACCAATGGTACACAATTTTACCCTAGCCCTGTTCGTTTTCCTGTTTAATATATAAAAATGAAAATCTTTTTTTGCCTCGCCATTTTACCGGTACTGATAAGTTGTAATAACAGCAATGGAGGTCAGTCCGGAAAAAAAATAAATCCAAATATTGATGCAGCTGCATTGTACACAATGAATTGTGCTTCATGCCACAAGTGCGATATGGATTTTACAGGACCTTCACTCAAGGGCGCCGAATCAAGATGGAAGGATAAGGAACTGATGTATGAGTTTATCAGGAACCCGATAGGCGTCATTCAAAAAGACAGTTATGCAGCGGGGCTTCAAAAAAAGTACAACGCAATTATGACACCATCTACATTAACCAATGAGGAAATTGATGCAGTATTGGATTATTGCAATAATTCAGGTGGACAATAATGTAAGATCACAGCCCCTCTTCATCTGCCGGGCCTGAAGACGCAAACATATTATCTACAGCGCCACCAAGCATAGGAAATTTTTCTTTAACAAAATCCTTTATCGTCTCCAGTGCTTTTACTGCCTGATTCTCATTAATACCTGCATTTTCCATTAAGCGGTTAATTAGTTCCTCCATAACCTCTCCCCAACCCCTCTCCAAAGGAGAGGGAACTCGATTTGGGTAGTTTTTAATTCGAGATTTTTTTTATTTTTAATTTGATTCTTCGCTGGTAAATTTTCCATTTCCTCCCCTTTTGGGGTTCCCTGTTAAAGGAACGATCGAAATGCAGAGGGGGTTTTTACTCCGTATCATACCTGTCTACCCTTTCAATACCTGTCATTGAGATCAGCCTGTTTACCAGTTCATCCAGTTCTTCTTTATCGTGCACAAAGATTTTTACGTTCCCTTCAAAAATTCCTTCTTTGGCTTCAATGGTCATGGCCGAAATATTGAATTTTAATTCTCCGCTGATAAGATTGGTGATCTTATGAATAACACCCACATCATCGAGGCCAATTATTTTTAAACCGGTAAGAAAAGATATTTCATTGTTCTTTGCCCATTTTGTTTTTACTACGCGGTGCCCGTAGTTCGACAATAGCCTTGCGGCATTGGGGCAATTGGTACGATGAATCTTTAATCCCTCACCGGTGGTCACAAATCCAAACACATCATCCCCCGGTATTGGCTTACAGCAATTGGCTAAAGTGTATTGTATTTTGTCGCTGCTCTCACCAAAAATAATAAGCTCTGCATCTTTTTTGTCATAGTGTCTTGCCGTAATCTCCTTTTCCGGTTTTTCTTCAGCCATTACCCTTACCGGTTTAGGCGGCACTAATTTTTCGCCATGAACAGTAAATTCTTTTAATTCTTTAAGATCAATTTTTTTAATGGCAATATCATACAGGAGATCCAGTGATGAGCCTGTTTTATAAAAGTTGGATAATTCTTCCAGGTTGCTTTGGTTCATGGAAACTCCCATTCCATCCAGCTTTCGTTGTAAACTATATTTTCCCTCTTCTGCAATATTTCTTTTTTCTTCTTTTAAAGTGTCTTTGATCTTTGATTTAGCCTTACTGGTTACTACAAAATTAAGCCACTCGATATTGGGCTTTTGTTTTGCGCTGGTAATGATCTCTATCTGGTCGCCACTGCGTAGTTTATGACTGATGGGAACCAGTTTATGATTTACCTTGGCCCCGATACATTTACTGCCAATGGCAGTATGCACACCAAATGCAAAGTCAAGGGCTGAGGCTCCAATGGGAAGCATTTTTACTTCTCCTTTGGGCGTGTATACATAAATTTCTTCGGCAAGAAAAGATGTTTTAAAGTCATGTAAAAAATCGATCGAATTCTCATCCTGGTTACTTAATGCCTCTCTTATCTGATGAAACCATTTGTCAAAACGGCTTTCGTCATCTTTTCCTTCTTTGTATTTCCAGTGGGCTGCCAGGCCTTTTTCTGCAATTTCATTCATCCGCTTTGTTCGTATCTGCACCTCCACCCATTTGCCCTGTGGCCCCATAACCGTAGTATGTAATGCTTCATAACCATTGCTTTTAGGATTACTTAACCAATCCCTGAGACGTTCCGGTGACGGCGTGTATTCATCAGTTATAATACTATACACCTTCCAGCAATCTTCCTTTTCTTTTTCTAAAGCAGAATTTACAAGAATACGGATGGCAAACAGGTCATACACTTCTTCAAAACTTACACCTTTCTTTTTCATTTTGTTCCAGATAGAGTGTATGCTCTTGGGGCGGCCATAAATTTCAAATTCAAACCCGGCCTTGTCCAGTTTTTCCTTTAATGGTCTTACAAAATCATTAATATATTTGGTTCGTTCCCTTTTGGTGTCATTTAATTTTTGTGCAATGTATTTGTACGTATCCGGCTCCATGTATTTCATGGCCAGGTCTTCCATCTCTGTTTTAATGGTGTATAATCCCATACGGTGGGCCAGGGGGGCGTACACATAAACAGTTTCGCTTGATATCTTTAATTGCTTCTCTCTTTTCATGCTTCCCAGTGTACGCATATTGTGTAAACGGTCGGCGAGCTTTATTAATATCACCCTGGGGTCGTCTGTGAGGGTTAATAATATCTTCTTAAAATTTTCAGCCTGCTGGGTACTGTTGGTATCCATAACCGAACTGATCTTGGTAAGCCCATCTACGATCTTGGACACTTCAACACCAAATTCTCTCTGAATATCCTGTAAAGTGATATCGGTATCTTCTACCGTATCATGCAACAGGGCACAAATAGTACTCCTGATGCCCAATCCTATTTCTTCAACACAAATTTTAGCTACGGCTATTGGGTGAAGGATATAAGGCTCCCCGCTTTTACGGCGCATGGTTTCATGAGCTTCGGCAGCCATTTCAAAAGCGGTACGCAGCAATTCCTTATCACCGGGTTTAAGTTTTGATTTTAATACCCTTAACAGCCCACGATAATGCCTGAGTATTTCTTTTTTTTCTTCCTCCCCGTTGAGATTGTATTTTGGTATGTCAAGCGTTGTTTCCATGTGTTATGAACGAATTTACGTAAACAATTCTGTTTTCTGTTTTGCTGAAATGCCTTACTTTTGCAACCCTTTAGCAGGTGTGGTTACGCCTGCGTCAGGAGCAGACGCACAGAAGCGGATATGGTCCAGCCTCAGGCAGGAGC
>JANOGE010000083.1:0-10154 GCA_031414035.1 Chitinophagaceae bacterium
AAAAGTGGGTGATACCATTACTACAACTGTTAATCCTGCGCTGGAGGCCATACAGGGTTTTGAAGACGTGAAGCCAATGGTGTTTGCGGGTATCTTTCCGGTAGAGACAGATGATTTTGAAGAACTGCGTGACTGTATGGATAAACTTCAGTTGAATGATGCATCATTGACATTTGAACTGGAAACAAGCCAGGCATTGGGCTTTGGTTTTCGCTGCGGATTCTTAGGTATGTTACACATGGAAATTATCCAAGAACGTTTGGAAAGGGAGTTTAATCAAACAGTGATCACTACCGTACCCAACGTAAGTTTTGTGGCTACCACCAATAAAGGCGAAGTAGTAAAGATCAACAACCCTACCGAAATGCCCGACCCTACCCGGATCGATCATATTGATGAACCTTTTATTAAGGCGCAGATCATTACCAAGCCGGAATATATTGGCAATATCATGACGCTTTGTATTACCAAGCGTGGTATACTTACGCTGCAACATTATTTAACACCCACCCGTGTGGAACTTTTCTTTGAAATGCCGCTTACCGAAATTGTTTTTGATTTTTACGATAAATTAAAAAGTATAACCCGTGGTTATGCAAGTTTTGATTACCACCCGATGGAATACCGCCCCAGTGATATAGTGAAGATGGATATTTTATTGAACGGCGAAAAAGTGGATGCATTGAGCGCTTTGATCCATCGTGGACGGGCGCATGAGTTTGGAAAAAAGTTGTGTGAAAAATTAAAAGAGTTATTACCGAGACAACAATTCCAGATCGCTATACAGGCCGCCATTGGCGCCAAGGTAGTGGCAAGAGAAACCATCAGCGCCATGCGCAAGGATGTTACCGCCAAATGTTATGGTGGTGATATAAGCCGTAAGCGTAAGCTGTTGGAAAAACAAAAAGAAGGTAAGAAAAGAATGAAGCAGATAGGTAATGTGGAAGTGCCGCAGGAGGCGTTTTTGGCGGTTTTGAAATTAAACGATTAAAGCCCCCTCTTGAACTTCGTTCGTTCTCTTTAAGAGAACCCCGAAGGGGGAGGAAATGGAGAAGATTTAAGCGAAGATGGTTGCGGAGGTTTATGTTATAGAATGAAAATTTAATAAGAAACGAAATCAACCTCCCTCTCTTTGGGAGAGGGTTGGGGTGAGGCCAACGAAATCAACCTCCCTCTCTTTGGGAGAGGGTTGGGGTGAGGCCAACGAGATCAACCTCCCTCTCCTTCGGAGAGGGCTGGGGTGAGGTTAAAAACATTTAATTTTTTACTTTTAATAAATGACTAATGAGTAATTTTTCTTTTGATGCTGACATGAAGATAAATGTAATGGCACGTTTCATCAGCAAAGGCACTGATGCCCCTTTAACAGGAAGTGATTATGAATTCAGCCTTTATGAAAAAGACCTTATGGAAGACGATTACCTGGGCAGAAGCCCACTGGATGAGCAGGGTGTGGCAAAGGTTTCCTTTAAGCATGGTGATTATAAAGATTTCCTGAACCCGGAAGTAAATCCTGACCTGTACTTTACTTTATACAAAGGCGAGGCTTTGATATTTCAAAGTAAAGTAATGAGAGATATTGATGTTGAAGGCATGGAAAAATTTAAAATGGGAGAAGGCGAGGTCATTGACCTGGGGACATTTTTAGTGGGAGAATAAAAAAAAAATGTTCAATAATCGATGTTCAATGAACAATGCTAAAGTCGTTGGCATCCGTTAATGTATCAGTTAAGCTGCCATTAATTTAAAGCCTGCTCAACCTGAATATTAAAAATTGAGAATTGTGTATTGAATATTTGTCATTGTATTTTATCCGTTTCCTTTTCCCTTCGGTTTTGTCTTTGCCGGTTGTTTGGTATCGGGTTTCTTTTCTGTTTCATCCATCTCTGCACCTTTCAATTTACTGTCATCAATGTTTCCATTTTCATTTCGTATGGGGTTGGGAACAGGAGGTTCTCCATCCGGTGTTACCACATTAAACACTTTCTCCACATGTATCCATTTACCGGCTTTCCATTTAAATCCCTCATAATCGCCGTCACCAATCAAGGTCCATTTCTTTTTGGGTTCGGCAGATTCTGAAATCAGGTGCTCTACAATGATCATGTCGAGGTCACTATTATAGGCCAGGCGCGGGCCTGCTGCTTTTTTATATTCCATCACATAACGGCTCTGTGAAGTTTTAAAAACAGTGTCTTCTTCATAACTGAAAAAACGACCGCCGAAAATGGGTTCACCAGTGGTAAAATTCAATACTTCAATTATTTTACGGTTGCTGCGTATGTTGTTTTCATCAAAACCAAGCAGGGTATAATAATTCTGGTTGGCACTTTTTTTCTGGATGATCTTATAATAAATGGCGCCGATCCATCCGAAATGGTTGCCGATAGTATCGATAATATTTATCGTTACATCGGATTTGTCGATCAGTGGATATAATTTTAATGAGCCGTCGTAGGTTTTCATCTGTATGGCACCATGCTGGCGAATCACATTATCATTGATGACCAGCTGCCAGGTAAAAATTCTAAATACACTATCCGGTGAATACAGTCTTGATACAGTTTCCAGTGAATCGAAAGGGTAGTGGAAGGAGTTGGATGTTTTTAAAGCCCTTACCAGCATACGGGTAAAGATGCTGTCGGCTACAAGACGATCTTCCGGATTTATACCCTGGATGATATTATAAGAATGACCTTTTAAGGAATCTTCTTTTTGCTTCAAAAATTTAAAGTCTGCTTTACTGATGCCCTGTGCAAAGGACAGGGTACAGATAAAGATCATCACCAATAAACCCAACCATTTCTTCATGCGCTAAATTTAACCATTCCTGTAACAGCATGGATATAAAATTATTGCCGGGTTTAAAAATTTAACTAAAGCTTTAGACACGAATTAAACTGATTACACGAAATACACGGATTAATGCAGTGCATGGGCGAATGTGATTAGCGAAGGGTATTGGCAAAGGCAAGAAGGGATTCATACACGGCATCAATGCGGCTGTCATTAAGATCAACTTCGGGCCTGGTGGTTGGAAGAAAAATGGTTTTTATGCCGAGGTTCCGGCCAAACTGCATATCGCTGAGGGTATTGCCAATGATCATTGCTTTGGCCAGGTTGATACCGGAAAAATCTTGTAAGGCCTGCAAACCCATACCGGGGTTTGGTTTGCGGTCAGGACTGGTATCATCAACATCCGGACAAAAATAAACAGCGTCAATTCTTCCGCCGTCATCTTCAATTTCGGCTGCCATATTTTTATGTATGCGTTCCACTTCTGTTAATTTGGTTACGCCTTTTCCAATTCCCCGCTGGTTGCTGACCACAATGATATATTTAAAAATATGTGCAAAAATGGCTATGGCTTGTTTGGCGCCTTCATAAAAATGAAACTCTTCCCAGGTATGGATATAGTCCTTTTGTTTTTCATGGTTGATCACGCCGTCCCGGTCAAGAAACACTGTCCAGGAATTATCTATTTTGGTTATGTCGATCACTTTGGTACACTAATTAAACAGATTACACCAATTGTTTTCCACAATTTATAATTCATAATTCATAATATTTAACTCCTTCTTCGCCCGTTCATAATCTTCCGGAATGCCGATGTCAATGAAATATCCATCCTGAACAATGCCGTACATTTTTCTTTTATCAAAATATTTTTCCAGGTAGTCCTTTTCAAAAGAGAACTTCTGCGGAAGCCCTTCATTAAGGAAACCCGCAATATTCAATGCATAAACACCCCCGTTGATCAAACCGTTTTTATAGTGCTGTTTCTCCTTAAAGATGGAAATAGAATGATCTTTATTGAGTTCAACTACGCCATAACGGTCAAAGTCCTGCATCGGTTTTAACGCAACCGTACAATCAGCTCCGAATTTGGTATGCAAAGCTGAAAGCGAATGTATATCTGTTTTAAACAGGGTGTCACCATTCAATACCAAAATATTCTTTCCTGTGGCAAAGGTGCATGCCCGTTTTATGGCACCGCCAGTGCCTAATGGTTCATCTTCAATTGAACATTGATAATTAAGTATGGAGTATTGATCATTTAACCATTCCACGATCATTTCATTCTTATACCCCAAAGAAAAAATGAAATTATCTACAGCTTGCTTTTTTAAATGCTCAATTACATAAAACAAAAAAGGCTTCCCATTAACAGGTGCCATACATTTGGGAATATCACTCACCACAGTTCTTAACCTTGTACCCAACCCGCCTGCTAATATGATCGCTACTTTGATCATCCGAAATATTCCGCTTCAACTAATTGACAAATGATATGGCCCAGTAAGATATGGCTTTCCTGAATTCGTGGTGTATCAGCAGAAGGAACATTAATTAAATGGTCGGACAGTGATTTTAAAGTGCCTCCTGTTATCCCTGTAAAGGCAATAGTGGTCATTCCTTTTTCTTTCGCCGCTTCAAAAGCATTGTAAATATTTTTACTGTTGCCGGAAGTACTCAATCCGATCAGTACATCGCCTTTTTTACCAATACCTTTTATGAGCCGCGAATAAATAACATCATAACTGTAATCGTTGGCAACAGCCGTAAGGTATGACGTGTTGCAGTGAAGTGCTTCAGCCGGCAGCGCATCCCTGTCGGTATAAAAACGCCCGCTGAATTCAGCAGCCAGGTGCTGTGCATCGGCAGCGCTGCCACCATTGCCGCAGAATAAAACCTTATTGCCGTTTTTAAATGCATGTACGATCACCGCAACACATTCTTTTACTGTAGTAAGCAGTGCTTCATTTTGTAAAACATCCTGTTTTACATTGATAGATGCCTGAATGATATTTTTTACAGTGTCCATAATGTAGATTTAAACACTCCAGGTGGTTAACCCGTGTTTGGTGAATGAATATTCCCTGACCAGCCCTCCAAAATTATTCAATGTTGCGATAACAGCATGACGGGTGTTGCCGGGACAATAAAAGATCATAAAGCCACCACCACCTGCACCGCTTATTTTACCACCAGTGGCACCTGCCTTCTTTGCTGCTGCATACACTTCCTCGATAGCAGGATTGCTGATATTGGCAGCCATGTGTTTCTTTTCTTCAAATCCATAATCAAGAATTTTACCAATTTCATCCAGCTTTCCCTGTAACAAAGCCTCCTTCATCATTATGGCCTGGTCTTTCAGGTGGTGCATGGCTTCAATACTTTTTTCATTTTTCTCATTCACATTTTTCACCTGCTCCTTTATGATAGCCGCACTTTCTCTGGAAGTGGAGGTAAAATACAATACCAGGTTATTCTCCAGTTCATAAAGATATTGTGGTTTAATGCGCAGCGGGTTCACGATGACTTTATCTCCGGCATAAAACTCCATGAAATTTACACCGCCAAAAGTGGCGGCATACTGATCCTGTTTACCACCGGCCAGTTTCAGGTCATTGCGTTCAATATCATATGCATATTTGGCAATGGTATATTCATCAATTTTTATTTTCAGCATCTCCATAAATGCACCAAGTACCGCCACAACAAGCGTGGAAGATGTTCCCAATCCTGAACCTGCCGGAGCATCAACAAAAGTTGAAAGCCTGAACCCTGTTAAAGGCATTGTATGATCTTTCTGTATCCTGTTATAAACCCCTTTCAGCAGGTCAAGTTTTCCGTCAATGGGTAAGTGATCAGACAGGTCATAACGTTGCTCTTCATTCCTGTCAAATGCATGAACTATGATCTTGTCTTCATTCAATGGCTCAATGCTGGCATAGGCTGACAGAGAAATGGTGGTATTCAAAATAGCACCGCCAAACTGCTCGCTGTATGGGCTCACATCCGTACCTCCGCCCGCAAGGCCAATTCTTAAAGGAGCTTTACTTCTATAGATCATGTAGTTGTTTAAAGCGGCAATTTACTTACTATTGGCCAGTTCAAGGATGCTTTCAACCATTTTTGTCCAGCTGAGTTTTTTCTTTTCCTCTATTAAATAAGGCAGGAAATAATTTTCTCCCTTTTCAAAATATTCCCGGATCTTTTCAGCCAGTGATGCGGCAGTTGGTTCCGCTACCAGTCCTGATTTATTATCGGGTACCATGAAAGGAAGTCCCCCCACATTGGTTACGATCATCGGAATTTCAAAATGATAGGCCAGGGGTGTAACCCCGCTTTGGGTTGCATTACGGTAAGGCTGAATGACCACATCGGCAGCGCAGAAGTAGTTTTTAACTTCACTATCCGGAATAAAATCAGTTCGTAAAATTAAACTGTTTTTTATGCCGAGTTTAGTTATCTGTTCGTCATAAGATATTCTGTCTTCATAAAATTCTCCCGCAATCAGCAATTGGCAATGGGTAATGGGTAATGGTGAGTCTTTCAGAATTTTTAATGTATCCAATAAAATGTCCAGGCCTTTATATTTCCTTATGAACCCAAAAAATAAAAGAATCTTTTGCTCATTGCTTATGGCCAATTTCTTCCTGGCTTCTTCTTTTGAAATTTTTTCTCCAAAATTATCATACATGGGATGGGGGATAAGCAGGGCCGGTTTATTTATTGTAAATGCCCGCAGGTCGGTCATCACTTTTTCACTCATAATTATAAATGCATCAACCGGTTTAATAAAATACCGGGTGAAAGATCTGTCGCCAAAACGTTTTTCATGCGGTACCATATTATCGGCGATGCAAATGATCTTCGTATGTTTATTTTTTTTGAGGATACGTAAAATGGTTCCTAAGCAGGGGCCCATCAAAGGTATCCAGTATCGTACTATTACAATATCGGGCTTCAGGTTCTTCAGTTCCTTTCCCACGCTGATCCAGTTGAATGGATTAACGGAATTAATTCTGGTATGAATATCTAAATCTGCCGGGGCAGGTTTATCTGTGAACTGGGATTTTCCGGGAAATAAAAACCCGGGGTATTGTAATGAAAAAGAATAGATAGTTGTCTGATGCCCTTCATCCTGGAATTGTTTGGCCAGGCGCTCATTGAACGTGGTGATGCCCCCGCCACGTAAGGGATGCGCCGGGCCGAGGATAATAATTTTTTTTTGATGGAACGCTGATAACACGAATGGAACTGATTTTAACGGGTGTATTTATTATCGTTTGTAAAAATTTTTCTCTTGAAGATTGGGTTCTTGCCAAAAAAAAGTAAAAGACCTGCCTCTTTGTCAGTAGCTTTAAGATAGTTGATAAGTTGTAATTCATGCTCTTCAATCAGAGCGCCTTCTCCTGCTTTAAGTTCCGGAATGATTTTATCTTCAACCAGAATATCTGCAAAATAGTTACCGACACTTGCTTCATCATAATAAACTTCAATAGGAACTTGTTTTGCAAAATTCAATCCTTCTTTTCGCAATTCCAGCAATACAGCATTTTCATAAACTTTCTCTAAAAATCCATATCCCAATTTGTTATATACCTTATAGAAAGTTTTGATGATTGTTTCAGTTATTTCTTCATGCAATAACATAAATCTGTTTTAAATCTGTCAAATCCGTGTCATCAGCGTTCTATTTTCTACAATCCTGTTTTTTCTTCAATCAAATAATTATTCCGTTCAGGTGAATTACGTGAAATGAGTTCGCCAATAAAACCCGCAAGGAACAATTGCGTACCAATGATCATCGCTAATATGGCAAAGAAGAAAAGGGGCCGCTGTGTCATACCGGTTATATCAAAAAAGAATTTTGAGATGGTGAGATAAACAAAAATGGTAAGACCAAATAAGAAGGATACAGTACCCCATAAACCAAAAAAATGCATGGGGCGTTTGCCAAACTTACCTACAAACATGATAGAGCCCAGGTCGAGAAACCCGTTGATAAAACGCTGCCAGCCAAATTTGGTAACCCCATATTTACGGGGCCGGTGTTCCACCACTTTTTCGCCTATCTTTCTAAAGCCCGCCCATTTTGCCAGGATCGGAATATAACGGTGCATCTCACCATAGATCTCAATACTCTTCACCACTTTTCTTTTATAGGCTTTTAATCCGCAGTTAAAATCGTGCAGCCTGATCTTCGAACTTCTCCTGGCAGCAGCATTAAATAATTTGGACGGTATATTTTTGGTAAGCCTGTTGTCATACCGTTTTTTCTTCCAGCCACTCACCATATCAAATCCATCTTCGATTATCATTTTCCGCAGCCCCGGTATTTCATCCGGGCTATCCTGCAAGTCTGCATCCATGGTAATGATGATATCTCCCTTTGAGGCTATGAACCCTTCATTTAATGCAGCGCTTTTGCCATAATTGCGTTGAAATTTTATGCCTTTAATATTTGAATTGGTGCTGCGAAGCTGCTGAATCACGTTCCAGGAATCATCTGTACTTCCATCATCTATCATGATCACTTCATAGGAAAAATTATTGTCCGTCATTATCCTTTCAATCCAGGCAGACAGCTCGGGTAAGGATTCGTCTTCGTTATAAAGCGGTATTACAATTGATAGGTCCATGATGATTATTTTCTTCTCATAAATACTAATGATGATACTAATGTAATTACTGAACCGATCAGTAAATAACCGAAAACAGCACCTGAAATAAGCATGGTAAGATAAAACTCTTTCATCTTTGTAACATTAGAATCAATTTCAGATGGCATACTATTGCCTTTTTTAACCAATTCGGCTTTATAAACCTCCGCCATTTGATCTTTAAACTCGGGATGCATTTTATTAAAAACATAGGTGAAAATGATCATCAGCAGGGTTACCACAATAAAACATTTAAATCCCTGTAAAAAATAAGCCCCGAATTTCCGGGTATTCTCCGCTGATCCTGAAAAATCATACAGGCTCCATATTATTCCGGCGGCATAGAGTACATAAATTAAATATTGCAAAGGACTTTCAAAAGGCTGGCCGGTATAAAAGAACAACAATGACAGGCCGATCATCAGCACGCCGGTTATCAACCCTTTTTTAGTAGCATTTAAATTTTGAATCATTTTTATTAATTCAAATGAATCTGATCTTTATTAATTATTCCCACAACGATACCTTTTAATTTTTTACCCATAAAAGGGGAATTCTTTGATTTGGAGCGTATCCTCTTTTCTTCAAAAGTAAATTCCCTGTCCGGTATGAACAATGTAAGGGAAGCGGGTTCTCCTTCATTGATCCGGGGGACAGGCAGGCCAAAAAGGTTTCTTACATTAATGGTTTGCATTTGTACAAAAAGCTCAACCGGCAGGCCAATAGTCATTAAAACAGCAAACATGGTTTCCAAACTGATCATTCCCGGTTTTGCATATTCAAACTCACAGGTTTTATTGTCCCAATGCTGAGGTAGGTGATGCGAAGCAATGCAATCAATACTGCCATCGGTTAAAGCATTCCGCAGCGCCACCATATCTGCCCGGTTTCTCAGGGGAGGGTTTACTTTCAGATTGCTGTCATATTGTTGCAGGTCTTCATCACAAAAATATACCTGGTATGGAGTAATGGAACAACTCACGGCTATCCCTGCTTCCTTTCCTCTTTTTATATATTCAATACTTTTTGGCGACGACACACCCGTAAAATGCAATTTACTGCCGGCATAACGGGCTAATTTAATATCCCTGGCCACCATCAGCTCTTCGGCCATGGCAGGTTTACCCGGCAGTCCCATCCGGGTAGATATTATTCCTTCATTCATTAATCCATTTGAACCAATACTTATATCATCAGGCAACTGGATAAGTGTTCCGTCAAAACTTTTTACATATTGAAGTGCCTTTACCAATAATCCCGAATTTTGTACCGGGTTTATTCCATCGCTGAAAGCAACTGCACCGGAATGGCGCATATCATACATTTCCGAAAGCTCTTTTCCTTCAGCTTTTTTGGTAATAGTGCCGGTGGGATAAATATTTACCATAACCTGCCTGGCTTTTTGAATGATATATTCAACCTGTGCTTTATTATCCACAACCGGGAAACTGTTTGGTAACAGCATAACATCAGTAAAGCCACCTGCTGCAGCGGCCATTGCTCCGGATTCGATACTTTCTTTTTGTTCAAAACCGGGGTCACCAAAATCTGCAAATATATCCATCCAGCCAATGCTTACACAGAGGCCTATTTGTGCAATAGTATGATCTGCTTGGTCATTAATATCATCAGCAATTTTTGAGATGGTGCCGTTTACAGTAAAAATATCTTTGGTTTGTCCGTTAAAAGGAGAGGAGGGAG
>JANOGE010000084.1:0-9694 GCA_031414035.1 Chitinophagaceae bacterium
TCAAGGAATTTTACGGTTTGAAATTAGGTCTTGAACTTTTGAATTTCAATATCGGAGTGGCAGGAAAAAATAAACAATCGGGTATATGGTTATACACCTGGACCGGTAATAAGCGGGCCATTGATTTTTATTTGAAGACAGGCTTTACAATTATCGGAAGTCATAAATTTTACGTCACTGAAACCTACTATAACCTGAACCATCTCATGTTTCTTGATTTAACAGAAACCTAAAGTAACCCAACCGGCCCAACCGGCGCAGATATGCAGCGCCGGTAAAGTTGCGTTGGTGTATCTGTGCCAATGGAGTTAGCTGTATGTTTTTTGACCAACTGGCGCAGATATGCAGCATCGGTAAAGGAACGTTGGCCTGCCGGTAGCTAGGGGACATTTTATCAACGATTCCACATAACAAACACAACCTCCTCATCAAAGCACAAACCATTGAAAGACGTTGCTCAGAATAAATCCATGCCTTCGTTCTTCTCCACCATCTCCGCCGTTGCGTGGTTTTCCCGAAATGACCGGGACATGTATAATCAATAACGAATCCCCACATGGCCAAATAAATGTTCATGACGATTTTCGCAGTGTTGACTGTTGTTTTCATCATTAGTGAACATGATTTTGCCGGTTTGGATAAATTATATTTACGAATCTTTAAAATCAAACATGGCAAAGGCTGTAAATAAAATAACTGTAGTTGATGAAATAATAGTAAACAAAATTTACTACATCCGTAAGCAAAAAATAATGTTGGATAAGGATCTGGCAGAATTATACGGGGTTCAGGCAATAAGATTAAGGGAACAGGTAAAAAGAAACCTGTCCAGGTTTCCATCTAATTTTATGTTCAGGTTAACGGCAAAGGAAGTTGAAGTTATGGTATCGCAAAATGCGATACCATCAAAACAACAGTTAGGCGGTTTCCTGCCTTATGCATTTACAGAACATGGTGTATTGATGTTAGCAAGTGTATTAAAAAGTAAAAAAGCTCTGGATATGAGCATAAGAGTAATAGAGATCTTTGTAAGAATGAGAGAATTGCTATCAACTAATAAAGATATTTTATTGCAAATACAAAAAGTGGAAAAAAAATTAACAGCTCACGATGCAGACATAAGATTGATCTTTGAAGCTTTAAAACAGTTATTAAATCCGCCACACGAACCAAGAAAAAGAATAGGTTTCAAACCCGATGGTTAAAAAAATCACTGTCACCGGTATTCACCATCATCTCTGCAGTTGCTTGGTTTCTCTGCCATTGCCTGGTCTTTTGTACCCCAACCGGCGCAGATATGCAGCACCATTAAAGTTACGTTGGCCTATCTGTGTCAATAGATTTTTGTCGTTGTTGGTAACCCGCCTGATAACAACTTTTTCCCGATAATTTTCTCTCCGGAATTAGCTGTATGTTTTTTGACCAGCGACAGTTTTTAAAAAATACCTGTTACCACGTTATATCATCATTTCATCAAATAAGGCTGATCTGCAAATAAATAATCATCAACTTTGAATTATGATCATTTAAAAAATTAGAATGAAACATACCTGCCATTTTCTTTTTTCTTTACTATTATTTATTTTATTTACCAGCTGCACCGGTCAAACAAATAGACGTGCATCTGCAAATAACAGGGTTGACACACCGGGTTCAGCAATACCCCAAAATATCACATCAACAGATACAAGTGCCGGTTGGTTTCAACCCGGGCAAAAACTGATGCTTACCGGTGTAGTTTACAAGCCTGATTCAAAAACGCCTGCACCTGGTGTAGTGGTTTATTATTATCAAACAAACACGGCGGGTAGATACCTGCATAAGCCTGAAGAAAAAAGAAGTATGCTCCCAAATGTACTTGGGCAAACGCATGGATATATCCGGGGATGGGTTAAAACGGGAAGCGATGGTAAATACACTATATATACCGTAAAACCCGGACCTTATCCCGTTGGGACAGAACTGGCTCATATTCATCTCACGGTTAAAGAGCCGGGTGATCCGGAATACTATATTGATGATATCGTGTTTGATGATGATAAACTGATGACCACAAAAAAAAGATTGAAAATGGAAAACAGGGGCGGCAGTGGTGTAGTCAGGCTTATTAAAAAAGATTCTTTGTTGATCGGCGAAAGAAACATATTCCTTGGTCTGAACATTCCTGGTTATCCAAAGAATAATATAAGCGGAAGTGATACCGGAAAAAAGATTGGTGATGATATCATGTCGTTTACACCCACCCATGCATGGGGGCCTGATAAAGGTTCTAAAGCATGCCCTGTTTGCAAGTACGGCAGGTACCATGGCATACTTTACTTTGTGGGAAATAAACCAAATTGGATTGAAATAAAGCAATGGTTGACATTGTTAGAAGCCGAGAGTAAGAAACGGGGTAAGTACCTTAAAGTATATTTTATTTACGGTAACGAAATGGGTTATGATAAACACGTCAGGGAAAAGGAGTTGGAAAATATTGGTAAAGAATTACAAATAGAAAGAACAGCTTTAACTTTTGTACCCTCTTTTTCAGATATTGACTCAGACATTTATTTAACGAGGATCAATGCAAATTCAGATAACAGTTTTCTTCTTTATAAACGGAGTAATGTTATTGGTAAGTACGTCAATTTAAAACCTACGGAAGAAAATTTCCACATGATCTTAAACCGGCTTGATGAAACCATTAATGAGTACTTTGAACAATAAAATATATTTCTAAAAAGAACCCCATTGGCGTATCCCCTGAAGCCTTTTAAATCTTCGTTGTCCGTTTTCTTCACCCTGTACTTTTGCGCAATGCCTTCTCAGCTACCAACGGCTAAGAAAACACTGCGAAAAGTAAAGGAACGGATCAGCTTTATTTTCTGATGCTTAGTTTTTCATATTGTGCAAGGTCCTTATCAATACCCAATATCAGTAAGCAGGTGGCAGTGCAAAATACCGGGCTGGTAATACAGTGGTGCCCCTGCCATGAGCCATTGCCATTTTGAATATTGGCCAGGATCGTGCTGGTGTTCTCATACCATTTTATCCATTCGTTCTCACCGCCAATGATGAGCGATTCGCCGGTGAGTAAAAAACTTACAAACTCTTCGCCGCCATTATTGCCAAAACCGCTGATCACATCACCATCCTGTGCCCGCTTGTTGGCATAGCCGTTCATTTTATAAGTGGTTACCAGTTCCTGTGCTTCATTAACTGACAGACCGGCTTTTTGCAGGTTGTCGGCAGTAACTGCTTTTTCATCATCTATCTTTCCCTTTGCTTTTGCATCTTTCAACACTTCTTTCACCTTTCTTGTTTCTTTGGCGGTTGCCCTTGCATTGCCAGACACAGAATACAACAGCACACCAGCAGCATCTGCTCCGGCAGTGGTACCGGGTGAATAATTTTTCTTTTGATAATTTCTAGCCTCAGTAAGTTTCACTGAATCCACTTTAATATCATTGGCTTCAGCCAGTTCCAACGCATTTACGGCAAATGCGCTTTGCAATACAGGTGCCCAGCCACCGCCGCTGGTAGCGCCATTATTATCCTGTGCTTTTTCAATTTTTGTCACACATTTTTGAATGGCATTTCTCAGTTTCCCGTACAATGGACTGTTATCATTTGCCTGGTGCATTACGTTTGTAAGGCATTGGCTGGTTAAAATCACATCTATATTTTGTCCCAGTTTTACCTGGGGCTGTGTGCCGGTGAGGGTAGTAATGTTAAGTGCATTCCCGGGCGACTGCTCAACACTGGTTAATAAAAAATTCAATGCATTCATTACGGCATTGCTGTGCATGGTACCTTCCGGTTTTTCACCCAGCCGCAGCAAAGCCATTAATGCCATTGCCGTAGAAGCAGGGTCCTGCTTCACTTTTGAAGGGTCGGTTATATCCTGCCGGGCATTGGTGCCGGCACCCCATCCACCATTGGGCGCCTGTGCTTTCAGCAGCCATTCTTTTCCGGAATTAATAGATGAATCGATCTTCCCTTTCCTGAAATCTTCCATATAGGCTTTCAGGTTAACGGAACTTTGAGGTTCATTAAAAAGGGTACGCATTACACATGCATTGTGTTTTTTGTCTGGTTTTTCTGTGGGGGTGTCAGCTTTTAACCGAATAAAAAAAGGTTGTTCAAAAACAAATAGCAGGGAGCCGGCAATAACCGTTCCTGCGATCAGGGTAGTTACTTTCACAATAATTAATTTAGAAAGGGATGCAGCAGGAATAGATTTACATAAAATGAAGAAGGGTAAGAAAGATAAAAAAGTAGTCTTTATATATATTTTAACTTATTAACCCCTGGTGCCGGTTGAAAGAACTTTCGTAAATTTATTTACGGAGGTAAAAAATTATGACCAGTTTCGAAAAAATTGTAGAATACATAGAACTGCATTCGGCAGAGGGGATAAGGTCATGCTTCAAAGAAGGCGTTAGCCCCAATGATGATTTCAGGGGCGAACCGCTTATATATGAGTTGATCAGTGAATATACCCGTAGCCCGGAATTTAAAGATTGCGTAAATGTATTTGTTGATCATGGGCTTCAGTTTGAAGATAAAATTTTATTATCGGTACTCCTTAACGATGCTACATGTTTTGATCAACAGTTAAACAATAACCCGGAACTGCTTTTCAAAAAATATACAATGCGTTGTGCCTATACTCCTTTGTTTGAAGCATCACTTTTACATATTTGCGCCGAGTTTAATCATGTTGCCTGTGCTGAAGTTCTCGTTAAACACGGCATTGACATAAATACACCGGCAGGGGTTGATGAAAATGGTTTCGGCGGACAAACAGCTGTATTTCATACCGTCAATCAAAATTCAAATCAATCATTTGATATGCTTAATTATCTTCTCTCTCAAAAAGCTAATCTGAATATGACTGTGACAGGTCTTGTCTGGGGCAAAGGTTATGATTGGGAAACGTTGGTACCTTCGGTAAACACGATCAGCTATGCAATGATGGGTCTTCTTCCGCAAATGCACAGGGATGAGAGAACGGTTTCAAATACGGTTTCCTTATTATTGAAACAGGAATATGGAATTGTTTATTTCCCAACTAACGTTCCCTGCAAATATTTACATAACTAAAAAATACTTCATTCCCAACAATGTCTCCCGCAAGGGATGTTGCTTAGAATAAGGAAGCTGCGCCTTCTTTCCGAAGGAAGTCATCTTGTCAAAAATCATTTGATCAGTACCTGATCCTTTACCCTAATATCCGTAACTCCATATTCTCATATGTATTTTTAATTCCGGGTTTTTTTGCCAGGTACAATAATGCTTTTGCCAGTTGTTCTGAACCGATAATTTTTGAGGGTGCAAATTTTTCTACCAAGGGGTAAAACGGAAAGGCCAGTTTATAGGCAAGCGGGGCGTTTTTATGTTTGTGTTTTGGCCAGATAGCATCAGGCCTGGCAATTGTAATTTTTTTAAACCCCAATTGAAGCAGTCCATTTTCTGTTTTGCCTTTTAGCCTGGCAAAAAGAATTTTACTTTTTTCAGTCCGGTCGGCACCATTGCCGCTTAAAAAAATAAAATGAATCAGGGGGTTTACTTCAAGCATTGCTTTTGCAGCTACAAGGGTGTAATCACAAGTGATCACTGCATATTGTTCTTTTGAAACCTGTAACTGAGATATGCCCAGGCACCAGATACAGGCATCACAAGCTTTAAAATGAACTTTAACATCATCATACAGCAAAAAGTCATCGTGAATTACGGTTGTAATTTTTGGGTGAGTGATCTCTAATGGCCGCCTTACCAAAGCAATTATTTCCCGTATATTTTCATCTGCGATGGCCTGGCGTATTACTTCGGCGCCTGCCATTCCGGTAGCACCGGTTACCATGATCTTCATTTTTTTTAAGAAAGTTACAAAATATCTTTTGCACTGTATTTTGTAATTGTGTGACAAAATCATTAACCCATTTCCTTTATCTCTGTCATAGCCTGTCCAGATGGAATGTAGAAAAATAACTATAAAAATATCTGGTTTAATTTATTTATATTTTTTCTGCACACACATTAAACCGTTAGTATAAAGATTTATTTATCCACATAGAATATTTACTACAGACATTTTCATAAATAGTATAAATAAAAAAAATATATTTGGTTAAACGATTACTTCACCAAAACTAAATTTATGTTTAAAAGAAATCTTTTCCTTTCTTTTTGCTTTACAATAATTTCAGCGGCCACCTTTGCGCAGGTTACTCAGGTTACTGAAAACCAGGCAGGAATATCAGCCAGGCTTCAGTATGAAATTGATATGACCAAAGACCCGGCACTTGGTTATGTTCCTAAAGGCAGGCTGGTAGAGGCTTACCAGATACGGAACCAAATGATCAAACTAAATAATGTGCCTTCTTTATTGTCATGGGTTGAACGGGGTCCTAACAGTGATGCAGTGGGACCAAGTAATGGAAACACCAGGCCGGGTAATGGTAAAACATCCGGCAGGGTAAGGGCTATTTGGGAAGACCTAGGTGATGCAACAGGTAAAACTGTTTGGGTGGGTGGTATAGATGGAGGCATATGGAAAACAAATGACATTACAGTTAGGCCCGCTACCTGGACTCCCGTTAATGACTTTTTTGGCAACCTGGCCGTAGCAAGTATTTGCCAGGATCCTTCTGATGTAAACATCATGTATTTTGGAACAGGTGAAAAAGCGATCAATGCTGATGCAGTCAGGGGGGCAGGTATCTGGAGAAGTACCGATCATGGGGTTACCTGGGCAGTTATGGCGGGCTCGGCAAACTTTTGGAATGTGAGTAAAGTTATTTGTGATGCCAGTGGTAATTTATATGTTGGCTGTAATTCAATTTCTAACACATCGGGTTTGCAGCGTTTTACAAAAGCAACCTCTACCTGGACCAATATCACTCCCTCGGGCCTTGACCCAAGGGTACCTGATATTGAATTGAGCAGCACAGGAAGATTGCATGTAACCTGCGGCTATTATAATACAGCTGCAGGTAGTGCCGGTTACCGGTATACGGATAATCCTGCAACGGTTACAAGTGCCGGCTGGACATCTCCGGTTACATCATACTCTCCGGTTAATATAAATGTTGACCTGGCAAGCAACGGTAATACTTTATATGCATTACCATCCAACACATCTTATGGTGTAACTACCATTTATAAATCAACTAACGGTGGTGCTAACTGGACAGCTACCGGAACCACACCTGCTTTTACGAGTGGTCAAGCCTGGTATTGTATGGCGGTAGCGATTGATCCAAATAATGACAATAATGTAATTGTTGGAAGCCTCGACTGTTATAAAACAACAAACGGGGGTACATCATGGACTAAGATCAGCGAATGGGTTGGAACAACCGGGCAGTATGTACATGCCGACCAGCAAATAATTACCTGGCGAAGCAATAACCAGGTTTTATTTGGTTGTGATGGCGGCGTACACTATTCTGCTAATGGTGGTACAACAATAACAGACAGAAATGAAGGACTAAGGATAAAGCAGTTTTATGCAGTAGCCAATCATCCAACATCAACTGATTATTTTTTAGCAGGGGCACAGGATAATGGGGTACATCAGTTAAATACTGCCGGTTTAGGAGCATCAGTTGAAGTTACCGGTGGGGATGGCGCCTTTGTCCATATAGATCAAAACCAGGGACAATACCAATGGGGTTCCTATGTATATAATCAATACAGGAGGAGTACCAATAGTGGTTCTACCTGGACATCTGTAAATTATTCAGGTACGGCAGGTAAATTTATTAATCCTACAGATTATGATGATGTAAATAATATAATGTATTGCAGCGGTAATGCCAATGCTTTTGTACGCTGGAGTAATCCGCAAACCGGTAGTACGTTCACTTCTGTTACCATGAGTGGTTTAAGTTCCGGAAGAGTTACGGCTGTTAAAGTTTCGCCTTATACAAATCATACCGTATTTTTTGGCGGTGGTGGCAGCGGTATTACACCTTCTTTGATCAGGGCAACGGCAGCCAATGCTACACCGGCTTTCAACAGTATTATTGGTACCGGTATGACAACGGCCAGTGCTAATATTTCCTGTATTGAACTGGGGACGAATGAACAAAACATTATTGTTGTTTATTCAAACTATGGTATTAGCAATGTTTGGGTAACCGGTAACGGCGGCACCACATGGACTGCAATTGATGGCAATCTACCGGATATGCCTGTTCGCTGGGCAATGTTTTATCCGGGTGATAATACAAAAGCAATTATTGCTACCGAAACCGGTATCTGGCAAACAACATTGATCAATGGGTCTTCTACTTTATGGGATCCGGAGACAGGGTTCCCCAATGTGCGTACAGATATGTTGCAATACAGGACCAGTGATGGTTTGCTTTCTGCAGCAACACACGGAAGAGGATTGTTTACTACAATTATCGGTGCAGCGCCATCATGTGGTACTGTAACCGGCCTGGTATCTTCATCAATTACAAGTACAACTGCAACTGTAAGCTGGACAGCTTTAAGCGGTGCATTAAACTATGATGTGGATTATAAATTAAATTCCTCAGGCACCTGGACCAATTCAGCTACTGCAACTACAAATCTTTCCGTTGCCTTAAGTGGTTTAACAGCATCTTCATTATACGACTGGAGGGTAAGGGCTAACTGTACCGGAGCATCCGGTGTTTATACCCAGGCACAATTTACCACTACTGCAGCTCCGAGTTGTAATGCACCTGCCGGTTTATCATCAAGCGCAATAACTTCAACCGGTGCAACAATAAGCTGGGCTGCTGTGAGTGGCGCAACTAATTACGATGTTTCGTATAAATTAAATTCATCGGGTACATGGATTACCGGTGCAACAGCAACGGCAAGTCTTTCAGTTTCCTTAAGTGGTTTAACAGCATCTTCATTATACGATTGGAGAGTAAGGGCTAATTGTACAACGGTAGGATTAAGCAGTGCTTATACACAGGCGCAGTTTACAACTACTGCAACTACCTGCCCGGGCATTTATGATATAAGCACAAATGGTACATCAGGTGGTGCAGCTACCATACCATTTAATACTGATGTTAAAGGACTTATAAGCCCAACTGCTGATAATGACTATTACAAATTTGTTATAACTACCGGTGGTACGGCTACTATTACATTAACAACCCTGCCTTTTGATTATGATATCCGTTTGTACAGCAGTAATGGGACTACACAATTAGCCATTTCACAAAATGGAAGTACAACAAACGAAACAATAACCAGGACTTATACTGCAGGTACTTATTATGTAAGGGTTTATGGTTACAGCGGTGCAAACAGTGCTACGGTTTGTTATACACTTAAAGTACAATTAGGAACGGCCACTGTTCAGGAATTGCCTGTAGTTGATCAGCCGGAAATTCGTGTAAAACTGATGCCTAACCCGGTTACCAATAAGTTAAACGTTTATCTTATTGGGGATAACACACGGAAAGATCTGAAGATATTTGACCTGAATGGCAAGCTTATCTATTCACAACAGGTAAATGATATGTTTACAACATTAGACCTGCATACATTGGCACAGGGGATGTATATTGTAAAAATTACACAAGCTGATGGTAAAATATTGTTTAGTGAAAAGATCGTAAAAAATTAAGGAACGATTATTAAAATTAAAAGCCGCCCCATGAAATTTGGGGCGGCTTTTTCATTATTATTTTTTTTATGCTGCTGCCCGCTGCAG
>JANOGE010000085.1:0-15974 GCA_031414035.1 Chitinophagaceae bacterium
ATGCATGTGGGAAGTTCAAGACAGCGGGACCCTTCGGCTTATCACAACTGGAATATGAGATGGGGCAAAAAGGTATCTGATAAATTTGCTTTTAAAATAAACGCCGAGGTGATCCAGGCAAAAGACTGGTTGGGCAGAGATGACAGGAATTACAGCAGGTTAGGTAGTACCGGAAGTGTTATTCCCGGCGACCGTAAAACGTCTCCAGGTTATGATGGTATAAATACCTATGGAGACGAAACTCAATTTGATCTCAGACTGGTTTTTGGAAATATAGCAGCTAGTTTACCCGGTGCAGCAAATTTTATTAATGCTAATAATCTTATGGCAACCCCTCAGAATGTTACCCGCACAGGATATACCGAAAAAGAACTTTTGAATCCTAATACGATTAATTTTAAATTGGCAGGATCAGTGCATTATAAAATAACCCCACAAACAGAAGCTATAATTGCTGCTTACTGGGGTACAGGTAATACTATTTATACAGGAAGCGACAGGTATTCTTTAAAGGATTTTAAAATGGGCCAATATAAACTGGAAGTAAATAATCCAAACTGGTCTTTCAGAGCTTATACAACCCAGGAAAATGCCGGAGAGTCATTTAACGCATCGGCAACTACAGCGTATTTTACTGAAAGCTGGAAGTCCACACCAACATGGCTACCGCAATATGCATTTACATATTTATCACAATTAATGAATGGTGCAACAAGTTATGATGCTCACCAGTCTGCACGGTCTTTTGCAGATGCAGGAAGGCCTGCAGCAGGTACAGCTTCTTTTATACAAGGATTTGACGCCATACGTAAAAAACCAATTTCGCAGGGTGGTGGCTTACTTTTGGATCAATCTGACCTTTATGCAGTGGAAGGCAATTATAACCTCACCCAGTATACAAAAAAGATAGCTGATGTTTTAGTGGGGGCTAATTATAAAAAATACATCTTAAATTCAAAGGGTACTTTATTTGCTGATTCAACAGGTCCTTTTGGCCTTGCACAATATGGTGCATATATACAGGCCAGCAGGCAATTCATAGACCGCCTCAGCGTTACTTTATCCGGCAGGTACGATAAAGCAGATAATTTTAAAGGCCGTTTTACCCCAAGGATCACTGCATTATTTAAAATATTTAAAGATAATAATGTGCGTTTGTCTTTTCAAACAGCTTACCGTTTCCCAAGTAACCAGCAACAATTCATAAATTTACAGGTGGGCAGCACCCGCCTTGTAGGAAGCAACCCATCTTTTGCTACTTATTTGAATTATGCCGGCAATCCATTATATGAAGCAACCAGTGTTGTGGCAGGAAGCCCGGTAGTTTATACTCCTGTTGAAGTAAAACCAGAGGCCGTTAATTCGTTTGAACTTGGCTATAAGGGGCTGTTAATGGATAATAAATTATTAATTGATGTTTATGGGTATTATGGCCAGTACCAGGATTTTTTGGGCAGGCTTAACACCATGCAGACCACAACAGGTATAGCGGCAGATATTTCTAATCCCACCAAAAGAAGAAACATCTCTGTTCCTTTAAATACAACCGACAAGGTAAAAACCTATGGTTTTGGCCTGGGTGTTGATTATAGGTTGCCGTTGAATTTTGTAATCAGTGCTAACCTGGCTTCTGATAATTTAAAGGACGTGCCTACCAATTTTGTGGCTTATTTTAATGCTCCTGAATATAAAACCAATTTTTCCCTTGGGAACAGCGGATTTGGTCCTGCCAAAAGACTGGGCTTTAGTGTAGCTTACCGCTGGCAGGGTGGGTTTTATTACCAGGGTGATTTTGCAAACGGGAATTTACCGGCTGTTCATAATTTAGATGCGCAGATCAGTTTAAAATTACCAAAGGCAAATAAATCCATTTTAAAATTAGGAGCAACCAATTTATTGAATCAGTATTATTATAATGCCATAGGAAACTCACAGATCGGCGGGTTATACTATGTAAGCTTTGGATACAATATTTATTAATGCTATTGGATAACCAAAAATCAACAATTAAAAATGACTATAATGAAAACAATAATTTATAAACTGCGGACTAATTACTTAGCGGTTTTAGCGGGCTTGTTCTTTCTTACTTCCTGTAATAAGGACCTGGAACAGTTTGCAGCTATACCCACACCGGTTTATCCTACGGGAACTGGTGTAGCTGCTACAATAGCTGCAAATCCTAATGATAGTTTGTTCAACAGGTTACTTGTTAGAACAGGTTTTTCTGCAATATTAAATGACTTAACTAAAACCTTCACTATATTTGCTGTAGACAATGCCGGTATGAAAGTGTTTGTAAATGGTGCTACAAGTGGTATAATACCCCTCACTGCATCTGATGCGGTTTTCTCTGCATTCATTAATGGAACCAATACAACTGTATTTCCACCATTAACAACTCCTGTAAACTTATCCGCTGTATCTGCCGGAGGAATAGTACAATACCTTACCCTGGGACAAAAATTTACATTCAGTTCTTTTGGTACTGCTTTTCCTAATTATCCAATCACCAGCCAGATCATACTTGACCCTACCCAGCCATTTGTAAGAATGCCGATTTTTCCTGACGGAGGAACACCATATTCTTATGTAAATAATATTCCGGTTACGGGAGTAGACCAGGCAGCAGCAAACGGAATAATACATCATACTTTTACAGTAGTTGCGCCTCCTTCTTTACTACTAAGGCAAATGATCGCTGCCGAACCAACGCTGTCTTATTTCAGAACTGCAATTTTAAGAGCTGATAGCGGAGCAGTTGTTAAACCTAATAATGACTCTACAAATTTTCTGAATTATTTGTTAGGTTATGGTGTTACCAACATGACCGTTTTAACACCAAATGATGCCGCTTTTCAAACATTGATCTTTGGATTGGTATATTCACAGGTTTTTGCTGCAACAGGAAATGCTGCCTTAGCTACGGCTACAGCTAACGGCGCAGTAGCAGCAGGACCCGCTTTTTTAAATACTAATAATGTTTCCACTGCACTTGTAAAAGGTATTATAGCCTATCACTTTTTGGCAAGTAATTCTACCCCGGTAAATACCACCGGAAGTTATAAACCGGATATAAGAGTATTTTCTGTAAACCTGCCATCAACGGCAACTTTTGTAAAAACATTAATTAATAGTAGTATTGCTGTTCATCCAGGCGTTAGTGCTCTGGCGGTGTATGCAGGCCCTACTACCAGCTCTGTTACTTTTACGGGTTATACCATTTCTCCCTTAGGAGTAGTTTCGCCTACGGGCACACCTGCCACTGTAGTGAAGAAAGATAACCTGGCTGTTAATGGTATATATCATATTATTGACAAAGTATTATTACCTCAGTAAATAAAATAGTAAATAATAAAAGGGCTCCTGTTTCTGGAGCCCTTTTTATTTTCCGTTTATTCTTATCCAATATGTTCCATTATAAAAATCGCATTCTTATTTTTATACCTGTTATTTTTGAATTTTCAGGCGAGTCTCCACCCCGGATTTGTGGCAGGCAGTGGGACTTGCCGTACTACGAAGATGAAATTATATCATTTGACAACGAGTCCACTCAACACACGGCCCCTCGCTGTGAGACTCGTCTGAAAAAGGAGGTACCATTTTACTAAAGTGTATATCGTTTTGCATGAAGTAAGTAACCGGCCATTATTTTCTTTTATAGCAGGCATCAATCACAAAGGTATCGCCCAGCTGGTGCAGGTGGTGCATGGCAAAAAGGCCTTTATGGAAATTTGCCTTAACCGTCATGATGGTTTCTTCTTCGTAATCATCAAGCGTCAATTTTTTTATCTGGTTGATATTCAGCCCGCTTCCATACACCGTAAAGGCATTATAATGGCTGGGCCGGTAATTATTACCATTGTGTTTAAAAATGGGGCCGCCATTTCTTGCCCTCCGGGCATCAATAATTACCGGGTTCATTTTATGGGCTTCTATTTTCTCCAGTTTCAGGGAATCAATTTTGTAAATATGCAGCTCTTCTTTCTGGTAACCGCCTTTCGACATCAGTAACCATTTTTGCCCTGCATCATCAATGTGATACGTGGTGTCGGCAATGGATTCACCTTCAAATGCAGTGGAATAAGGCTCCCATTTACCCGGAAACTGGACACATTTATAGATGATCAGTTTTTTTGCTTGTCCCATTTCAGGAATCATGAACATATCGCCTCCTTCCTTAAAAATGAAAGGATAGGAAAGATGATAATCAGTAACCAGTACATCAACCACGCCTGTGATCTTTCCTTTAACGATTTTACCACATGCAATCTTTCCTTTTTTGGTCTTGTATTCATAAATCTCAAAGAAAACATACAACTCATTGTTATGTTCGATCAAAAAAGGATCGGCCCAAAATTCATCTTTTGGCAGTTCTGCAGGTTTTAAACGGTAGAGGGTGGATTCCAGGAAAGGGCCTTTGCCGATAAACAATGTCCAGCAATCACTTCGTATACCGAATAACCTGTAAACTGCCCTGTCATATAACAGGGTAATGAGTTTTGAATAAAAATGAAAACAGTATTTTATAGTTTGCCAGAAACCGGGGCTCCGGTATAATGGATTATAATAAGTGGAAGACCTTTCCAGTGTTAATTTACCCTGTTGAAGTTTATTAATATTCTTGAATAAAATTGAAACGGAACATTCGAGCACTTCATTCACCGTTTTGTAATGCGACCAGTGATAATTATAAAAACCTTTGTCGATCACCAACCCTCCGTCGAGCTCAGACGTTAGTTTTTGCAGGGTAACGCCAACAGCCGGTTCTTTTAAATAAATTTCCCAAAAGGCAACAGGCCCTCCTCTGTTCACCGTATTATCACCATGATGAAAACTCCAGATGCCCTGTTTGGCAGCATTAAGGATATCGCCTTTGATGATTCCGAATTCATGCCTTAATATAATATCCAGGTTATAGCGACTTACCTGTTCTGCATCTTCTTTGGAAAAAATATCCAGGTAGCCTTTTTGAACTGGGCTTAATTCAATGGTTTCTATTTCCCTTAACCTTTTAATGAGCCCGCTTTTGTCAACAGTGGGTTTGTGGGGGAATAATTTTGATTCAACGGCATGCTGGATCTTAAGGAGTACTTTTCCAAAAAAATGATGGGCTTTTAACCGGCTCATTAAAGAGGTTCTTTCTGCAGCCAGTTCCCTTCTACCGTCCTTTACCAGCAATACAAGTTCCAGGGAAGGATTTTTAAAAACTCCGTCAACTACACGGAGGTCGTAGTCGTCCAGTGCTTCAAAATCCCTTATTAAAATACCAATCCTGGTTTTAACCTGCTCCATCTGGAATCAATATTAGTTTTGTGAAAACAGAACCGGTAAAGGTTCTGCTAAGCATAAATATAGGCAACTCCTGCTAATTTCGGTTGTGTTGCGGTTTGAATTGTCGCATTAAATAGTGAGCTGTCAGCCTGAGCCTGCCTTTGTCGGCAGACAGGCTTGTCGTAGGCGGGTTATATAAATATCATACCGGCTTCAACAAGTTGTTAATGACAAGTATTTTAAAAGGTTGATAAACAATTTTTTCAAAAAATGAATTTAACCACGACGGCACTAAAACACTAAGGAAAAAGGCTACGCATTTTTTCTACTTTGTGCCTTTGAGCCTTTGTGGCAAACCTTGTTTCGCAGCGAAGCTGAGAAAATTCTTTCTTACTGTCATTGGCAAAGAGCTTAAAATAATTTTTATGAGTGCCTCAGCCTGACAACTTTTAAAACTGATATACTAACTTAATTTCATCACACGTTAAACCTGAAATGCATTACATCTCCGTCCTGCACCGGGTATTCTTTTCCTTCAATACGTAACCTGCCGTTTTCCCGGCAGACCGCTTCGGAACCGTATTTAATAAAATCATCGTACGCAATTACTTCGGCTTTAATAAAACCTTTTTCAAAATCGGTATGAATAACACTGGCTGCCTGTGGCGCTTTCCATCCCTTTTGAATCGTCCATGCCCTTACTTCCTGAACACCTGCAGTAAAGTACGTGTATAAGTTCAACAGCTTATAGGTAGAATGAATTAACCTGTCCAGTGCCGGCTCAGTCATTTTATATTCTTCCATGAACATGGCTTTGTCATCCGGGTTTTCAAACTCAGCGATCTGTGCCTCAATGGCATTGGTCATAACAATGACCTCATTGCCTTCATTTTTTACGGCTTCCATCAATGCTGCGGAATATTTATTGCCGGTATGCATACTTGTTTCATCAACATTGGCAACATATAAAATGTGTTTGTCGGTCAATAAAAACAGATCGGCAATAGCGGATTTGTCCTCCTTACCTAAACCCAGGGTAATAATGTTTTTTCCTTCTTCCAGGTGTTTTTTACAGCTGATCAACGTCTCCAGTTCTGCCTTCATCTTAGGATCTGTCTTTGCCAGTTTCTCTGTACGCTGCATCTTCTTCTCCACACTTTCAAGGTCTTTCAACTGTAATTCCGTTTCAATGATTTCCTTATCGCTCACCGGGTTTATCGGGCCTTCATCCCTTAAAATATTTTCATCTTCAAAACACCGTATCACATGAATGATGGCATCCACTTCACGGATGTTGGCTAAAAATTTATTTCCCAATCCTTCGCCTTTACTGGCGCCACGTACCAGCCCGGCTATATCAACAATTTCAATTTGTGTGGGCACGGTTCTGTCCGGTATAACCAGTTCGGCCAGTTTATCAATACGGGGGTCGGGTACATTCACCAAACCGGTGTTAGGTTCTATGGTGCAAAACCGGTAATTGCTGGCCTGTGCTTTGGCACTGTTACTTACGGCATTAAACAAAGTTGATTTTCCTACATTGGGAAGTCCCACTATTCCTGCTTTTAAAGCCATTTCTTTAATTAAAAATTAAGAATTAAAAATTTAAAAATTGGCTGCAAAGGTAAGGGTAATTCATATTTGCCAGCCCTATTTGGGTTATGACTTATCTATTCACCTCATTTGATTATTAATTCTTAATTTTCAATTCTTAATTTTTTAAAATGGTATTAAGCAGAATATGGTCGGCATTTATAATAATAGCCATTCTGGTAGCCGGTATAAGAATGTTTACCGGCGATGAAAAGATATTTACCCGTATGGTGGTCGGTAAATCTTCTGATAAATACGACAGTACCTTTTACTATGCCATAGGTTCACCGGTTAACCAAAAACTCTCTCCTAAATATGCTGATTTTTTAAAAGAATACGGGTATTACAAAACGGACTCAGTTAAACAGGCATCGGTGCTGTTGACAGACGGCCTCTCAAAGGATTCAGCTGAACTTATCCGTACGTCTAACCCGGCTTTAAAAATTTACACATATGTATCGGTTCAAAAAAAATTAACACGTAAAGTGGATGGTATTATTGAAACGGGTAAAAATGCCGTCCTCGACATTATCTTTCCACTTATTGGAATACTGGCTTTATTTATGGGATTTCTTAATATAGCTGAAAAAGCAGGCGGGATAAGGGTTCTGTCAAAGATCATATGGCCATTTTTTTCCAGGATCTTTCCGGATATTCCAAAAGGCCACCCGGCAACGGGGCATATGATGATGAATTTTTCGGCTAATTTACTGAACCTTGATAATGCTGCCACACCCTTCGGATTAAAAGCCATGGAAAGCCTTCAGGAACTGAATCCAAATAAAGCCGTAGCCTCCAATTCACAGATCATGTTCATGGCTTTACATGCCTCCGGATTAACGCTTATACCCGTAACCATTATCGCATTCAGGTCGGGACTGGGTGCCCAAAACCCAACCGATATTTTTATTCCCTGTATGATCGCCACGTTTGCTGCAACCATGGCTGCCATGTTCATTGTTTCTTTCAAACAGAAGATCAATTTATTTCAACCGGTCATCCTGGCATGGGTATTAGGCATATCTGCCCTGATCACTTTATTGGTTTTATATGTAAGCGGGCTTGATTCTTTGACTGCCCAGATATTTTCGGGTAAATTAAGTAATGGGATCATTCTGGCCATATTCTTTTTGATAGTGTTGGGTGCACTTTATAAAAAAACAGATGTGTTTGATGCCTTTGTAGAAGGAGCGAAGGGAGGATTTGAAACTGCCATCCGTATCCTTCCATATATAGTAGGAATGCTGGTGGCCATCAGCATGTTAAGAACAAGCGGAACCTTTGATGTAATTATTAACGGCGTTAAAATGTTGTTTGCTGCGTTGGGCACCGATACCCGTTTTGTTGATGGCCTGCCCACTGCATTAATAAAACCCCTGAGCGGAAGCGGGGCAAGGGGAATGATGATAGATACCATGAAAACATTTGGTGCGGATTCATTTGCAGGGCGGTTGGCCTGCATATTACAGGGTTCTTCGGATACCACCTTTTATGTAATTGCTGTTTATTTCGGTTCAGTAAGTATTAAGAATACGAGGTATGCTGTGAGTGCTATGCTGCTGGCAGACCTGGTAGGTATAATCACATCAGTTATTTTAGCGTATTTGTTTTTTGGATAATGGCCTGTCAAAAATAAAGAAGCTGTTTCTTTTTTGAAACAGCTTCTTTATTATAATTTTTTTAATCAGTTTATGGCTTATTGGGATATATCCAGGCGCCAATGGCCTGTGTGCCGGTGCCCCCGGTAAAGCCTCTTGCGGCAAGGGTATATATCCTGTCGGGTTTTAAAACCTGTGCCGAAGTAGTATAGATGGTAGCACCGGTGGCCGCATTTTTAAAAATAAAAGTATAGGTACCCGCATCAATTTCAGTAAAATTTTCAAAAGAGGTGGTTACTGCCTGGTCGTTAAAGGCACGGTTAACAAACATTTTTACAGACGTAACAGAATTTACAACATCCATTGCCGGTGTATTGGCAGAAAAATGGAAGAACCTGATCTTAACCTTTCCGGGTGTGGGTTCACTCAGGTCATCGTTTACAATTACGGCCTTGGCTTTAAGTACAGAATCAATTAAAAAAGTAGAATAAACCCTGTCTTCTTCCATGTTTTTTGTTACGGAGGCAAAAGCATTGTTTGTTCCGGTTGCATTATAAGCTACAACAGCGCCCGCCCTGGGTTCCAGTGTGTAATAGGGTAATGAATAACTTACCGTACCTGTTGTTGTAGAATAGCCAACGGTGGTTGCATAAAGGGTACCGTTTATAGAAAAATCGCAGGCGGTTGCATTGGGTGATAATGGCACTAAAAGTACCTGTGTTATCCGGCTTTCGGGGTCTTTTTTTATACAGCCCGAACTATTCATCAGAACCAATATAACTATAATGAAGGTTATCCCTGTTTGTAATTGCTTTATTTTAAATTTCATGTTTCTTAATTATAAAGGTTAACGATTGGTAATTATACTTGCACTGGGGGCTTTTGCGGTGACTCCGGTTTTTCCACGGGCAAGGGCTGTATACATCCGTAAACCAATAGGCGAAAACCCATTAATTTGAAGATAACTGGTAATGGTACCCTTTTTTCTGAAAATTAAAGTATCACTTATAACCGGTAAAGGAATTTGTACCCAGTTGCTTAGGTTTTTGTGGGTAATATCACTTATGATCTCGGCGTTTTGCCTTACACTAAACAAGGTTAATGTATCCAACGGGTTCATTAAAAAATTGGCCACCCTTATTTTATAGGTTTGATAATCCGGTACAGGAAAATTATCTTCTTTAACCGTTACCCTTACCGTTGGTACGGTATCGCCGATATACAGCGTGTAATATTTTCCTTTATCCAGCGTGCTGTTAAAGGTGGCTAAGGTATCACCTGCTATAAATCCGGGTACATTTGGTACCAACGTTAAATTCAGTCTTGCATTTATGATATCAAATCTTGTTGTTCCGGCAGGTATGTTAGCGTATACATTGGTAATGGGCCAGGGTGTGCCCAGGGCATTTGGCGTTGTACCTGCACCGGTATAGGTAGTGCCGTTAATATAGCCTAATCCTGCACCATTTAATTTGGTACCGTTTGCATAAATAAATACCTGTGGGCCTGTGTATATACTTGGGGCGGTTGGTACTATTGGTGTATTACCGGCAAAGACCTGTATAATTTTAATATTAGCCGAATTGGATGAATCTAAATAGATCCACTTATTGTTTTCGTCAATAAGGTTTACATCGTCCTTGTTGCAACTGCTTATACCAATAACAACAGCACCCAAAAGAAAGGTTATAGCACTGAATATTTTTTTCATGATCTTTTGTTTTTAAATTAAGGTTGCGTAAACCATACTTTTTTAGTGTGATAATCAGGATTGAAACCGCCTACTATGGTTAATGCTTCAATATTCCATAGGTATTCTGAATTATACCTTGGCCTTATCCGTTCCGCTAATTTGCCCCCGTTATCGGGATACAGGCTGATAATGTCCAGGCGCTTATAAGACGGGTATGTATTTATTTCATCATAGGCATATCGTCGCATATCTACCCAGTTCTCTACAAAACCCCAGCCCCACAAGGCTAAATATTTTTGACACATGATATGTTTTGCTGTAAGGCCTGCTGCCGGAGGAACAAAAGCAGGGTCGGCCAGGTATGCTGCTTTTTCGGCTGCAGGGATCGTAATTTTTGTCATGGGTGCCGGAGAATTGCTGCCCAGCGTATTTAAGTAACCAAAAAAATGGGTGTTCAACATTTCAAAGTGGCCATCAATTCCATTTATGTAGGCAATTCTTGCACTGGCAACATTTCCTTTAAGTAAATACGCTTCTGCTTTTAAAAACTGCATTTCACTGTACGTCATGATCGGGAACTTGCTGTCGTTCCTGAAAAATGTTCTGGCACCGGTATCTACACCACCTGTAGGTGGAGATGTTTGGCCAATAACTCCCCAAAAACTCGTTACCCGTCTGTCGGGAAGTGGGGTTGAAGCATTATCTAAAAATTGCCCTGCTGTTATTCCCCTGTAAACCAAGTCGGGAGAGGGACGCATCATATACCTTACCCTTGGATCGTTAACTGTATTTCCAAAAACAAGGCCCGGCGTTGCCACACTGCCTGTCATAATATTTACTGGAAAAGCACCAATACGCCAAGGTCCTGCAGCCATAGTGGTTGCACCAAAGGTACCAGCTCTTCTGGGCCCAAACATATTTAAGGCGGTAGCATCAGGATAAGCTATATTAAATTGTACCATTGCATCATCCGCTGTTGATGACATAGCCAGTGTAGAATATTTAATTACGCTGTCCGATTCTTTCGTCTCATACGTGCTCTTTTTAGCATAGCGGTGATAGATACGTGCTTTAATACCATATACAAACTTTACCCAACGGGATTGGTTACCCTGGAAAAAATAAAGATCTCCTTTTGATAAGGTTGGAGATGTCATGCCTGCTGCCAATGCCCAATTGGCCAATGCCGAATCGCAATAGCGTAAGGCGTAATCATAGGCTACATTTTGATTATCATAATCAAAGGACAAACGCCCTTTTTCAAATGCCTGTTTCACCGGCATTTCACCATGTACATCTGCCAGGGTTACCCAGCTCCATGCATTAAGGGTAAAGGCGGCAGCTACATAATCAAATTTACCGGCCAGTCTTCCGGAATCTATCATATCAATGATATTAAACCCCATGTTCCAGTAATGCATGCGCCAAATATCGCCATAGTTATCACTTCCTGGTATATATCCATGTCGCTCGGCATTAAATGATATATGTCCAGCTGTTACGTTGGCAAAATTCTGGGTATAAAAACCTATTGCCCTTGCATCAAAGGCTATGCCTCTATGCATGCCAGATATACAGGATTGCAATACCTCTTCCGGGGGAGCGTAAGTGGGCAGGTTTGGGTTTTTATAGGCATCATCTAAATATTTTTTGCAGGAAGCAGAAAATATGGACACCGTTATTATTAAGATCAGTATTCGTTTCATAAAAATAAATTTATCGTGTTTAATTATTTCCCGTTTTTAAAAGTTACCCTCAAACCGGTATTGATACCCATGGGTGTTGGGGTATTGCCTAAATCTATGGCAAAGGCGCCCACACCACCGGTTGCCGGCGTATTGCCATTGGCAGCAGGGTCAACACCCGAATAATTGGTAATGGTAAACAGGTCGGTACCGGTTACAAAAACACTGGCGGCAGAAAATATTCTGCTCTTATCCAGTATTTTTTTACCAAAGGCATAACTTAATGTTACATCACGTAACCTCAGCCAGCTCACATCATGTTCTACAAAATCCACCGCATAAGTCCTTCCTTGATAATAATCGTTTTGATAGAATGGGTTGATAGGGATGGTGTTTACGGTGGGGTTGGCAGAATTTTGCAAACCATCCTGCAATACCCCCGGAATAATTCTTATGGTTTCCCTGTCCAGTGTTCTTTTGCTTAAGCCTGCAATCACCAGTTGCTGTTCTGTACCGTTTAAAACATCGCCACCCTGTTTCCAATCGAGGGTGAAGGATAATTTTAAATTTTTATAGTTAACATTATTTACGATACCCATTACAAAATCCGGGTTACGGTCGCCGATCTTTACATAGTTAGGGTCGCTTATGGGATACCCATTATTAGGATCAATAAGAATATCCCCTTTGGCATTTCTTAAATAATTTAAACCGCCTATTGTTGTTGTAGGTTGGTTCCTGTATAAACTGGCACGGTAACCGGCCAGCCAGGAGTCGGAGTTGTAATATTCAGGCAGCGGTAAATAGGTTACTTTATTTTCCATTGTACTGAAGTTAAACGAAGTGCTCCATCCTGTATTTTTGGCCCTTATCCACTTTACGTTTAAGCTTACTTCGAGGCCTTTGTTATACAGATCAGCTATGTTAGATGTGTATAATATAAAGCCTGTAGCATAGCTGGGGCGTGCATTTGCGGCTACCGATTTTTTAATGTCTATTTTATAATATGCAACATCAAGGCTGATCCTGTTTTTCAGGAATATCAGTTCGGTGCCCAATTCAATGGTACGTTGCTGCTCTGGAAACAGATCGGGATTGTTGGCGCCAAAACCATAAGCATATCCATAGCCATTGGTGCTGCTTATAGCATTAGTATACACTGATTGATTGGAATAGGGAGCAACCCTTTTACCCGTTTTTGCATAGGAGGCCCTCAATCTTCCCTGGGTGAGGATATTATTTTTTGGAAGCAGTTCACTAAACACAAAGCTGGTACTTACTGCCGGATAAAAATAAGATCTTTTATCAGGGGGAAATTCCGCCAGCCAGTCGTTACGGCCCGAAACATTTAAATAGATAAGTTCTTTGTAAGAAGCAGAAAAGTCTCCAAACATACCAATACTTCTTTGTAATGTTAACGTATCCCTGCCCTGTGTGCGGCTGTCCAGTCTTTTAGTAAGGGATGTGTTTCCATCAACGATGATATCTTTGGCAGCCAGGTTTCTTGCTTTGTCATAAACGCTGTCGGCCTGAGTTGCCCAACTGGTGGTTGTTCTGTCATCAACTGAGTGTCCCACTAAAAGTTTCAATTTAAAATCGCCAAAGTTTTTCTTAACCGTGGCAATAAGATTGGAATTAAAAGCCTTGAAGTTGCTGTTATATTGCTCAATTCTTCCCCCGATGGTTCCCATGCCCGTAGATTCCCTGTCTAAATAAGTAGCCCCATATTGTGTGTACGCATCAACCCCAAACCGGTAATCAAAGCTCAGCCAGCTATTAGCCGTCCATGTAATATTGGAATTAAAAGTGAACCTGTTGGTGATGTCGTAATTTTTGTTACGGGTAGTTTCAAAAAACGGGTTATTGGCCTCATTAGTATTATCAGCGCCAGCATTAATGACAGCATTTTTTGAAATGATCCTTCTGCTGCCGGAAACGTTTTGCCATTTGCGGGCATCATCATCCAGCGGCCAGGTCAATAATCCCAAATAATAACCTCCTGTTCCCCTGAATGCTTTACGGTTAAACTGGTTGTAATAAGCCACCGTTGTATTCAGCTCTATATTTTTTTTAAGCTTATTGGTTAAGGTAACCCTGGCATTAATTTTCCGGTTACCGGTATTTGGGATAACGCCGTCCTGGTCGTAGTAAGAACCTGATGCCCTTATGGCTGTTGATCCCCGGCCACCATCCAATGTTATACTGTGTTTGGAAGATTTACCCACGTTAAAAAAATTCCTGGCATTATTATAAAATACAGTACCCGGGGCATATTTCGGACCAAAAAAGGAACGGGTAGTATTGGTATAGGCTCCATTGAATCCATTATCATATACCTTTTGTACTTCGTGAAATTTTGATATTTGTTCCCACCTGAAATTGTTTTCGTAAGACAGTTTTAATTTTTGGATCTTTCCTTTTTTGGTGGTAATAATGATCGCACCGTTTCCTGCTTCAATGCCATACAATGCTGCAGCTTCGGGTCCTTTTAACACGGTCAGCGATTCTATATCTTCGGGGTTTATGTCTGCCGCCCTGTTCGTATAATCATTCGATCTGTTATCACCATCACTGGCAAGCCTGTGCTGGTTACCTACTGCATTATTTAAAGGCACGCCATCCAGAACGATCAGTGCAGAATTATCGCCTCCTATTGAATTAAAGCCACGCAAAACGATCTGCGAAGATGCCCCCGGGGCGCCACCTGTTTGATTAACCGTTGCACCGGCAATTTTACCGGTAATGGAATTCATCCAGTTATCCCGTTGTGTCTCGGTTACTTCACTTCCTGCCAGCGTTTGAGTGGCATAGCCTAAAGTCTTGGTCGATTTTTTAATTCCGTAAGCGGTGGTAATGATCACTTCGCTTAATTGTTTAGGAGCCAGTGAAAGGGTGGTATTGATACTTCTGTTATCACCAACCACCATTTCTTTATTGGCATAATCAACAAAAGTGAAGACCAGTATCTGGCCTTTATCTGCTGCAATACTATAAGCTCCTTCCCGGTTAGTTTTAGCCGCTTTTTTTGTTCCTTTTACGGTAACGGTTACATTTTCAAGTAACGTGTTGCCATCGCCTTTTACAACACCCGAAATGGTGTTACCCTGGCTAAATACATTTTGGCAGGCAAAAAGTAGTAACAGGCATAATACTTTTCCTATTAGTTTTCTCATGTCGTGTAATTTATTTGTTTATATATAAAAATTTAAAGATCAGCATAACGGTTGGTTTCTTATAGAATTCCTGTATATCATAAGTCATCAGAACAATCTTTATAAAACGGTTATCCCCGCCGCCACAAAAGGTTGCAATTGTGGATGGTCGTTTGGTAATTCGGTTATCAAGATATCTATTTTAGACAGATCACAAACATGAATGGGTTGAATGGTATTGATTTTCTCTGAAATAGTAAGACAAACCACTTTCTGCGAAGCTGCGATCATGGTTTGTTTCAATTGAACCACATCCCAGTCATTATCGGTAATGCCGTGTTCTGCATCAAGTGCATTAATACCTAAAAAACAAATATCCGGTTTCAGTGTATTTATCCTGGCCAACGCATCGGCACCCAGCGTTATTTTTGAACTCTTCGATAATTTATCGCCAATAACAATAACCTCAATATTCGGGTGATGCATATATTCCACAATGGCCGGAATACTGCCTGATATAAATGTGGCACTCAGATCAAGTGGCAATGACCTGGCCAGTTCAATGATGGTGGTACCTCCGCCGGTTAATACAAACATGCCGTCCTTAATAAGGCTGATCGCCTTATTGGCTATTATTCTTTTATTCGTTTGGGCATATACTCTTTTGGAAGGGTAAGCAATTTCATGAAATGAATGGGAGAGGGCGCCTCCGTGTACCTTTATCAATTTACCATTTTCCGACAACTCCTGCAGGTCCCGGCGGATCGTGTCTTCCGACACGTCTATTTCGGTACTTAATGAAGTAGACAGTACTTTATTATGTATATTAACCTGGTGTACGATGTACGCCTGTCTTTCTCTTTTAAGCATTCGTTTTGTATTGCTTGCCAAATTAATGATAAAAATGCAAAAACTGCATAAATTATTCAAAATTATTGCACTATCAATACAAATACCTGCAATACCTGCATTGTTTTTA
>JANOGE010000086.1:0-9584 GCA_031414035.1 Chitinophagaceae bacterium
TGCCCGCCGAAAAATTATAGACCGCGATTTGGCTGGCGAGCGACAGGATGTTATCGCTTGCCTTTAGTAAAAAAAGCGGTCTCTAAATTTTAGGCGGGCAACTAGCAGTAATATTTGGTGTGTTCATTTGTGGTAAAGGCATTGTTTTCGCCGCCGGCCAGCTGAAGGGGTTCATCATATACCGGTATATTTATACTGCCGCCAAACATCAGGTGCTCAAATAAATGGGCAAACCCTGTTTTAGCAGGATCTTCATCCCTGGCCCCAACATCATACAAAACATTAACTACGGCCATTGGCGTACTCCTGTCCTGGTGAACCAACACTTTTAACCCATTGGGTATTTCAAATTTTTCAAACTGAATCATGTGCAAATGTACGCAGGAGAATAAAACGGAACGGGTTGTTTACCGAATACTTAGTGTATAAATGGTAAGTTCTTTTAAAACGCTGCCTCTTTTTACCAAAACCTTTATTGTTTCAAAGGGTTTTTGCAACAAATTCTTATACACCTGCATGTTCTGCGAAAAATTTTTTTCAACAGCGATCACCTCATCATTAACCTGAAAATTCCCTTTATCGGCAGGAGACCCTTTTATCACATCTTCAACCACGATCTTTCCATTAACCAGATAAATACCCAGGCCGGTATAGGCATAATCAAAACTTTCATTATAATGGCTGTTGGGTAAAAGATGTATTTCCCGGTTTGGATAATTAAATACCATATTAAACCTTCGTAACAGATCATTGCCCAAAAGGCCACCTGTAAATGGATATGAGGTTACATTATAATTGTCTCTATACAAATAAACAGGTACAGACCTGAACTTATATGGACCTATTTTCACTTCTTTTATGATGGTAAGCCGCATTTGTAATTTGCCCCCCATTCCCTCTGCCTGTGTTACTACCGGCCTTCGCCTGGAGAGAAGTATATTGCTGTCCTTCGCAAATTTTTCACTCATTAACAGGCAAAGGCCGGCACCGGTATCCAGATAAAAATTAAACCCCAGTTTTTGCTTATCCCTGATATTGAGCCACTGAATGGGCAGGTTGGTAAATGCAGGATGCAGCATGGTGCCTCCCTTGGGGTAATTAATATTTCCGGGGCTGTACACTTCTATCATGCTGCTGTCAAAATCAATTTTAATGATATACCGGCTGAAGAAACTATAACCAATAATACCATCTACTTTTTCGCCATATACACTGCTCAGCACATCATAATCATTAACATGAAAATTAAGGTGCTCCACTTTAAGCCCGGGTAAGCTGAGGGTTTGATCAAAAGCAAATGAAACTTTCCGTATTCCCCCAATACCGGTAATGGTTGTGTCCGAAGGCATTAAAGGGATATTTAATTCAACACAGGTATTGGAATCAAGCGAAATACCACCGCTGCCGGTGTCTAAAATAAAATTTAAGGTATCCGGCAAATTGGCAAACAGGCCCTGTATGACCATTACTCCTCCGCTAAATTGTTTAAACGGAAACTTCGTTATAAACCGGGCTTCCTTTTGGGGCAGTATCTCCTGTGCCTGCAGATCTGCAAGTGTAAATAAAAATAATATGAAGAAATAAGTTTTTCTCATGTCATGATCATTCGAATTTACAACCTATTGGATGTATTTTTGTTGTTTATTACACAAAAGGTGGACGTATGGAATTAAATGATCTATATCAAAAAGCACTTCGTTTTGAGTTTCTTACGGTAGATGAAGGCATGTGCCTCTTTGAAAATGCTGCATTAACAGAGTTGATGTTTGTAGCCGATGAATTAAGGAAAAAACAGGTACCGCACGGAAAAGTTACCTGGCAGATAGACCGTAATGTAAATACCACCAATGTGTGTGTGGCCAATTGTAAGTTTTGCAATTTTTACCGTATCCCAGGCCATAAGGAAGCGTATATCACCGATATGGAAACCTATAAAAGCAAAATTGAAGAAACTATTAAATACGGTGGCGACCAGCTTTTATTACAGGGTGGCCATCATCCGGAACTGGGACTCCGTTTTTATGTGAATCTTTTTAAAGAACTTAAATCGCTTTACCCCAATATTAAACTGCATACGCTTGGGCCACCGGAAGTAGCTCATATCACCAAGCTTTCCGTTGGGCCCGGTGGAGAGAAAAGTACACACCATGAAGTTTTAAAAGCATTAAAAGAAGCAGGTATGGATAGTTTGCCCGGAGCAGGTGCCGAAATATTAACCGACAGGGTAAGACGATTGATCAGCAAAGGAAAATGCGGTGCACAGGAATGGCTGGACATTATGCATGAAGCACATAAACTGAATATCACCACATCCGCCACCATGATGTTTGGCCATGTGGAAACCCTGCGGGAACGGTTTGAACACCTGGAAAAAATAAGAGAGGTACAAAGCCGTAAACCGGATACAGCAAAGGGTTTTTTAGCTTTTATTCCATGGACCTTCCAGGATGTGGATACGCTGTTGGCAAAAATAAGAGGCGTACATAATTTAACCACTGCTGAAGAATACATACGAATGATCGCCATAAGCAGAATTATGTTACCCAATATTAAAAACATCCAGGCAAGCTGGTTAACGGTTGGTAAAGAGGTTGCACAAATTTGTTTGAACGGCGGAGCTAATGATTTTGGCAGCATTATGATTGAAGAGAATGTAGTGAGTGCCGCGGGGGCACCTCACCGGTTTACCTATAAAACCATACAGCAGTCCATTAAAGATGCCGGTTTTGAGCCACAACTGCGTAACCAGCAATATGAATGGAGGGATATACCCGAAACTATTGTAGAGCAGGTTGTAAATTATTAACCCCATACCTCTAAAAGTAAGTTTACCCAAATATGGTGAAAGAAAATCAACAAAAATTACTGCACCGGTTCAGAATGATCGGTATTGCTGAAGGCATTTCATTTTTGGTTTTATTACTGATTGCCATGCCACTGAAATATTTTTTTAATTTCCCTGAAGCAGTAAAAGTTATGGGCTGGATACACGGGGCACTCTTTGTTTCATTTGTCTATTTTGCTTTTGAAATAATGGGATCTTTAAATAAGAATTTTTTATGGTTCCTGAAGGCTTTTGCCGCAGCATTTATTCCCTGCGGAACATTTGTTTTTGACAGGCAATTAAAAAAGGAAGAATCATTATTGGCTGCTAAATCCGTTTCCTCACAAAATGCTGAGTTTAGGTAAAGGCCTCTTTTTGTTTATTAATTGAATATGGAACACTATTTATTTTAAATTTGATTAGATTTTTTATCAAATAAGATTAAAATGACTAAACAAATACCTTTAAAAAGATTCCTCTTTTTACTATCTCTTTTGATCTGTTTCAATCTTCATCAATTAAAAGCTCAAAACAAAGCAGCAACCCTTCACCAGCTTAATACGCTTTTGGTTAACACGGTAATGGTTGATTTTTTTACACCCCCCGTCGCCAGCCGCATTTATGCATATCCCAATATTGCATTTTATGAGTGTATCCGCCAGGATGATCCGGCCTTACCCTCTCTGGCACAAAAATTAAACGGACTTAACCCTTTACCTGCCGCACCAAAAAACGGCCCGGTCGATCATTTTATCGCCGCCTGCATTTCCTTTTCTTATGTAGCACAAAACCTGGTGGGTTCCGAATATAAAATAATGGATTGGCGGACTTCTTTTACCGACTCTTTGTTTTTACATACCGACACGGTGGTAGTAAAAAACTCCATTCAATACGGCCGGCGAGTGGCAGACAGTATTATTGCCTGGACACGTAAAGACAATTATCTAAGATCAAGGGGGATGATCCGCTTTGTTTTATCTGATGCCCCCGGCTCCTGGCAACCTACACCACTGGAATACGCCCAGGGATTAGAGCCACACTGGAATACCATCCGGCCCTTTACTTTAAAATCCCCTTCGCAATTCTCACCCAAAGAAAAATTGCCGTACAGCGCTTCCAAAACTTCAACGTTTTACAAAACAATGATGGAGGTATATAATATTGTACAGAACCTGGATACCGTTCAAAAAGCTACTGCTATGTATTGGGATGATAACCCCAATGTGGCGGTTAACATCGGCCACCTCAGTTATTTTATTCATAAGATATCGCCGGGGGGGCACTGGATAATGATTGCCCAACAGGCCTGCATTAAAAATAATGAACCGGTTACCCGTTCATCACTTGCCTATACCCTTACTTCGATAGCCCTCTTTGATGGGTTCATCAGTTGCTGGACCGAAAAGTATAAAACCAACCTGATCCGCCCCATTACCATAATAAACCGGGTTGTTGATAAAAACTGGCAGCCTTATATTCAAACGCCGCCTTTTCCTGAATTTACCAGCGGTCATTCGGTCATATCCAATGCTGCCGCTGCTGTTCTGACTGCCTTGTTCGGGGATAATTTTGAATTTACTGATCGAACAGAAATTCCCTTTGGTAATGATCCCAGGCATTTTAATTCGTTTTTTGATGCGGCACATGAATCTACCATGAGCAGGGTGTACGGTGGTATTCATTACCCCGAGACGGCACGCATCAGCATTAAGCAGGGAAAAAATATAGGAGAAAATGTTTTATCTGTTTTTTATTACCCAAAATTACCACCAGCTAAATTTTATTATGAGAAAAATAAATAAGCGTTTTTATATTCTTTGCCTGTCGGGACTCTTTATTGTTAATACAGCGGCTCAGCCATTAAATAATATAAAACAGTTTACCCTGTTGCCCGAAAGCAGTACCGGTGTAACTTTTAGAAATGATATTTTAGAGACATCGAACATGTTCATGTACATGTATGAAAACCTATATGCAGGAGGCGGTGTAACTATTGGTGATATTAATAACGATGGTTTGCCCGATCTCTATTTTTCATCTACCCTGGGCAGCAATAAACTTTACCTGAATCTTGGAAACTTTCAATTTAAAGATATATCAGACGTTGCGGGTGTTAATGGCGGAGATGGTATCAAAACAGGTATCAGTATGGTAGATATTAATAATGATGGATACCTCGATATTTTTATTTGTAAGTCGGGCTTTAAAGATCCCGAACTCAGAAAAAAGATATTTTACATAAATAACGGTAACCTCACTTTTACTGATAAAGCGGCAGAATACGGACTGGATGAGTCAAGTTTTTCCATACAGGCCTATTTTTTTGATTATGATAACGACGGCGATAAGGATGTTTATTTTGTAAATCACCCCGATGACTTTAGTAAATCAATGACCATTCCGGCAACTATAGTAAATGGAAAACAGGTTTATGTTCAGGATACCAATACCGTAAATGTAAGCGACCGGCTTTTTGAAAACAGGAATGGACGTTTTTCTGATGTGACAAAAAAAGCAGGCTTAATTAATCATGCTTTTGGTTTAAGTGCTTCTATTGCTGATATTAACGGAGATGGCTGGCCTGATATTTATGTTGCCAACGATTTTAATAAACCCGATTTTTTATATATCAATAACCACGACGGAACATTTACCGACAGGCTGACTGAATATATTAAGCACCTTAGTTTTTCAGCCATGGGCTCCGACATTAATGACATTAATAATGACGGGCATGAAGATATTTTTGTTGTGGATATGGCGGTGGAAGATCCGGTAAGGCAAAAACAATTATTTGCAGTAAATCAAAATTACGACAAGTTTCAACTGCTGTTGAAATATGGTTTATATTACCAGTACCCGCACAACAGCCTGCAGTTAAATAATGCCGATGGTACGTTCAGCGAAATATCCAACTATGCCGGTGTATCAGAAACGGAATGGAGCTGGGCTCCGCTGATCGTTGATTTGGATAATGACGGATGGAAGGATATATATGTTACCAATGGATTAAAACGTGATATTACCGATTGGGATTATAAGGTTTTTGTTCTTGATTCTATAATTAATACAATGAATACGGGCAAAGCGGTTGACCTGAACACCTGGTTAAAAAGCATCCCTTCGGTACCCACGAAAAATTATTTTTATCATAATAACGGAAGTTTAAAATTTGATAACTATACCAATACCTGGAGTGACGCCCCTCCTTCTTTTTCAAATGGCGCTGCCTATGCCGACCTGGATAATGATGGAGACCTGGACCTTGTGGTGAACAATGTTGATGGACCTGCTTTTGTTTTTAAAAACAATACCCGGGAACTTTCCCCTGCATCTCATTTTATAAGATTTCGTTTTTATAAAAACCCCGGTTCTTTTAATGAAGTATATGGGCCCACTGTAAAGCTTACCGGCTCAAACGGACAAATACAAATGCAGCATTACCATCCGCAGCGGGGTTTTTTATCCGGTATGGAACATGCGCTTCACTTTGGTACGGGCGCCGAAACAACAATACCTAAAATAGAGATAACCTTTCCTTCTCAAAAAAAAATTATCCTGGAAAATGTGAAAGCCGACCAGGTGTTAACGGTTTATGAATCGGATGCTGTAAGCCAGAATACAACAGTTGTTAAGAAAGTGGCAGGTTTTAAAGACATCAGTACCTCCGGAAAATTTAAATATACCCAAACAGAAAATGATTTTATAGATTTTAAAAGAGAACCGCTGATCCCATACAAATGCAGCCGTAAAGGGCCCTATTTTACAAAAGCGGATGTAAATGGCGATGGACTGGAAGATATTTATATTGGCGGGGCCGCAGGTTTTGAAGGAAAGCTGATGATACAAAATACCGGTGTTTTTTTTACTGAAAAGAAACAGGCTGCTTTTGTTGCTGATAAAAAATTTGAGGATATGGGTTCCCTGTTTTTTGACGCCGACGGAGATGGTGATATGGACCTGTACGTGGTTAGCGGTGGTGCAGAATTTAATGCAGGCAGTAATCTTTACCAGGACAGGTTGTATATAAATGACAGCAAGGGGAATTTTACAAGGTCGGCAAGGGCATTACCGGCAGAAGGTTTTAACGGATCATGTGTTATCTCACTTGATTTTGATGGAGATGGTGATATGGACCTGTTTATTGGTGGCCATGTATTACCAGGCCATTTTCCAAAGCCGGATAAAAGTATGTTATTGCAAAACACGAAAGGCGTTTTTAAAGAGGTTACCAATGTATTTGCCAAAGAACTGCTTAGCCCTGGTATTGTAAACCAGGCCATCTGGGCCGATGTGGATGGAGATGGAAAAAATGAATTATCTGTAAGTGGAGAGTGGATGCCCCTGGAAATATACAGTTACCGGGACGGGCAGTATAAAAAAATACAAAATACGGTTCACCTGATTATGCCTTCAAAAAAAGACAGCGTTGTAAGTTTGAATGAACTAAGCGGATGGTGGTACAACATGAAAGCAGAAGATATTGATAATGACGGTTACCTTGATTTTGTAATGGGCAACCGGGGATTGAACTCTACCATCAAGGGGAATATTAATGAGCCTTGTACCATTTATGCCAAAGACTTTGATAATAACGGCAGTTATGATGCCGTGCTGGGTTATTATATACAGGGTAAATGTTACCCTTTGTTCAGCCGTGACCAGTTGATTGACCAGATGCCTTCCATGCGTAAAAAATTTGTACGCTACAGGGATTACTCAGGAAAAACACTGGATAATATTTTTACAGAACAGGAGAAAAAAGATATGGACGTTTTTAAAACCAATTTCTTTGAATCTGGGGTCCTGCTCAATGAGGGCAATAACATATACCGTTTTATTCCGTTTCCCGAAAAAGCACAATTATCAACTATTAATGATATGGTTATTGATGATATGGATAATGATGGCATAAAAGATATCCTGGTTTGCGGCAACTCCAATGACCCGGCAGTAATGGTGGGTAATTATGACGCCACATCTGCTTTATTGTTAAAAGGAAACGGTAAAGGCAATTTCACTGCGGTATCGCCGGCAGATAATGGCTTAAGGGTATGGGGCGAATCCAGGAAGATGATCTACCTGAAAAACAAAAACGAAACATCGTTGATCTTTTTAAAGAACAATGAAGCCGCACAGTTTTTTTCAAAAGAATAAATAGAAAATACTTTGCAGCAGGGGGGTGCATCTCAAATTGTCGCCGGTTGGTGGGGACACCAACCGGGGCTGCCCGCCGTGGGCGGTGTCCCCACCGTCCACGAAAAGCATGTTCATGCGACAATTTGAAATGCACCCGTCAGGGGAAGGCGGAAATTATTTAACCACCTTTTATTTCAACAACAGTTTTTTAAATTTTTCTATCTCTGTAATTTCGGTTGCAGAGATATTTTCATTGTTTTCATATTTTGATTGCAAAAACAGGAGCCGTTTGTGTTGAGGATATTTAACCAGGATGGCTGAAAGTATTTTGCCCAGTGTTTCATCTTTTGCAGGCAAAGGCGCTGACAGGGTAGCAGCAGCCCTTTCCCTGGTTGGTTTTTTTTTGATGATGGCTTCTAAGGTAGCCAGTTTGGCCTGCGAAATACGCTCTGTTTTAGCCGCTTTACTATACAGGCCTTCCATTTGCTTTTTACTAAGACCGCCACGGTTACAGTATTGCTGGTACAGGCTGTTAATAAATTCCGAATTCGGATGCGCCTTCACCATTTCTTTTAATATATCTAACAGGATGTCTATATTGCTCACCCCGTGAAAGTAGGAAAACTTTTCTTCCCGATGATCTTTACCTCATCGCCAACTTCAATCCATTTACCAAATTCTGCCGGAGGTATATAACAGTTCACCGTTAAATAATAATGATGCCCGTAATCTTCCAGCGTGGACCAGGAAGGCAGGCTTGTAGCCCTCTGTTTTGCGAATGATCTTGGGAAACCATGAATCACCTCTCCCGTTTCAGGATGCCGGGTAGGAACCACGCATCTTGCCCTTGGACTGATACCCAATAAAGTTACATCGCCTGTTTTAAATTCAACGGCCGTTCCTTCTTCAAAAAAAAGCCGGTCTTCCCAAAAAGCCGGTACACCACTGATCTCTATTGTTGCCCGGAAGCGTTTCCTGGTTTCTTCAGGAGTCATCCCTTTAAACCAGGCAGCAACAGCGTCAAGGCTTGCTGTGGACAGTACGGTCATGCCCGAAATATCAGGAATATCCATAAATCGTCCTTCACTGTTTTTTATAAGGGAAACCGGGGTATTAAAAAAATGAGAAAGATACTGATCAATTATAGGTTTTTCTTTTTGTAAATGAAAGGGTGTCCATATTGTTCCTGATTCATGCCGGAAAGAAATTATCTCGTGTTCAAAATCAACTTCCGTCCTAAGTGAATGTACCAGTACATTGGTTTTTCCAATAATAAAATTACCGGCACTGTTAATAATTGCATATTCCCTGTCATGCAACAAACACCCCCCTTTTCCAATTTTGGCTTTACGTAAAGAAACCCCATCCAGAGATTTTACCGGGTAAATAGTGATCCTGCTGATGATAGGTTTAACTTCCATTGTGATGATGCCTTAAATAAAAAAGAAACGGGTTTATTATTCAGCCGCCCGGCGGGGCGAGCGACGGGTCGGTGACCGTCGGGGCGTGCAGGTACAAGCTGAAGTCGGGCGGCAGCCGGTTCCCGTGGAAGATGTCGTCGAGCAGCCCCTTGTACCGGTCGCCGAACAGGATCGTGTGGTGCGCCAGATCGGGGTAACGG
>JANOGE010000087.1:0-42311 GCA_031414035.1 Chitinophagaceae bacterium
TTACTTTTAAGCCGCGGCTTTGTAAAAGTTTTGCCAGTGATGCGGCGATGATTCCTTTACCTAATGAAGAAGTAACACCACCGGTTACAAAAATATACTTAGCCATAAAAAATAATTTTACAACCACTCCCTGATTTTTTGGGAGCCGGTTGCGGTTAAAAATATGACCGGAAAAATTTAGGTTAACATCCTGAAGGTCGGGTAAAGATAGGATGAATATTTGGGAGGAGGAAATTTGGGAGGATTTTATTGAAAAAACTTTAGTTTTATGATGAAAAGTAATCTCAACACATAGAAAATTTTGGCTTTCAAATGAAAAAAATATTGGCATTAACTCTTGTTCTGCTTACAAGCCACCTGGCTTTTGGACAAATAGAAGCGAAAATGATTGATTTTAATAATAAGCTGGAAATCAGTCTTGAAAAAGATACTTTTTCTCTTTCATTTGGAGACAGGATTTATTCAGTTAATGTAATTGATGCAAGGGATGATACAGGTGCTGTAGGTTATTATTATCTCCCGGGAGAATTGGCATTCAGATATGGTGTAAAAAGTGGTAATGCTGAAAAGAATAAGAACAATGATCCCTGGTCTAAAGTGTATCATTGGTCACCTACTTTAAAAGACGGGTTGGCTGAATGGGTAAATGCATACCTGCAATGCCGGAAAAATGATTCTGCAAAAAACAAGCTATTGATCGTGGTAAAAAAACTCTGGCTGTCATCCGATGCAGGCAAGATCGAGTTTAACAGTATTCAGAGTGAGTGGGTAAAAAAAGAATGGAATGCCGGGCTGTTCTGCAAACTTGAATTTTACCTGGAAAAAGACAGTGTCTTCTATCCATTATACAGGATCGATTCGATATTTACTTTTGAAGACATGCTGAATGATTATGCCGGGCTTAGATTTGTTGATAATGCCGGTTCATTTATTAGTTCAGCATTAAGGAGATCATTAGATAAGCTTGATGGTATTGATCCTGATAACATCATTACCAAAAGAAGAAAGGTATCATTTAATGACATTTATAATGAATATTCAAAAAAGACGAAGGTTTCTGTGCTGAACGAGGTCGTATTCAAAAAAGGAGTTTATGCAAATTTTGAAGAGTTTAAAGCAAACTCACCTTCTATAAAGGAGTATGAACTACGGAAAAATAAAATGGGTGATATCCTGTATGTAAAAGAGGGGAATTCGGAATATCCTGCCAGGCTTGTTTGGGGCTTTTGTGATGGCACATATATTTTCATCAATTCAGGCGATAAATATTCAAAACTGGTACGTAGGGGGAATACATTTTATTTCTTCGGCATTAAAGGATTGACACAAAGCAATTATAATTTTTTGAATGTGTCCGGATTGAGTGCTTTCAGAAATGGTGGGAAAAAATCAGGATATAAAATGGAACTTAAGTATTACCAGTTAGACATGGAAACAGGGGAACCATATTAACCAGGGCCTAATAAAACTCATTCTTCGCCAAGTAATTCCTCACATAATCATCAACACCTTTCTCCAGCGAATAAAATTCTTTTGTATATCCTGCTGCTATAAGTTTGTCCATAGACGCTTCGGTAAAGTATTGGTATTTATCACGGATATCTTCAGGCATGTCTATGTATTCCATTTGTGGTTCCAGGTCCAGTCCGGTAAATGTTGCTTTAACAAGATCGTTAAAAGTTCTTGAATGCCCGGTGCCTAAATTATAAATGGCTGAGGTGAGTCCTGAGTTCTGAGTCGTGAGTCCTGAGTCGTGAGTCCTGAACTGACGACTCACGACTAACGGCTGACGATTCATGCTTTCTTCCATCAGCCAGTAGCAAACTTCAATCACATCTTTTACATAAATAAAATCCCGAAGTTGCTCACCATCTTCATAACCCTCTCTGTGAGATCTGAAGAGTTTTACTTTACCGTTTTGTTTTATCTGGTTAAAAGAATGAAAGATCATACTGGCCATCCTTGCTTTGTGATATTCATTGGGCCCGTATACATTAAAGAATTTCAGTCCTGCCCAAAACGGGGGATGGTCTTCCTGGTGAAGTACCCATTTATCAAATTCGTTTTTTGAAATACCATAGGGATTGAGCGGATGAAGCTGCTCAATAATATTATGATCATCGTCATAGCCCAGCTCACCTTCGCCATAGGTGGCAGCAGAAGACGCATAAACCAATGGAATATTATTGATGGTACAATAGTTCCATATTTTTTGAGAGTATTCTACATTCAGATGCTGGTGTATCGAATAATCAAATTCGGTAGTATCTGTTCTTGCACCCAAATGAAAAACAAAATCAACAACAGGCTTTTCTCTTTGTACCCAATCAAAAAACTCTTCCCGTTCAACCCTTACAATAAAATTTTTATGTAAGAGGTTAAGTTCTTTTTCTTCTTCTTTCCCGCCTGCCGGAAGGGCAGGAAACTCATCTACCAAAATTAATTTTTTATATCCCTGTTTGTTTAAATAACTCACCATGCAGCTTCCGATAAAGCCTGCGGCTCCTGTAACGATTATGGCCCCCTCCAAACCTCCTCCGCCATCTGGCGAAGAGGCTTTTAAAGACTCTGAGTCTTTTAAATTCTTTTCTAAACTCATCAATTAATTTTTATAAAGCATCCAGGGCATGTTCACTTTCATGTCCGGCAAGTAAATTGGCAATGGCATTTTCATATTTTTCCTTCCAGTCATTCACATTTCCCCAATCTTCCCCGTTTATAATTATTTGGCCGGAGGTTACCGATCCCAGGTAAGTTACGGTCATTTCCATTTTTTCCAACAGCCTATTAAAATCATTCCTGTTTACTTTCGAAACAGAAACGACCACACGGCTTTGTGCTTCTCCAAACCAATAAGCATCTGACCTCACCCCTAACCTCTCTCCAAAGGTGAGGGGGATGGAGAATCCCAGATTTCTATTAAAACAGCTTTCAATTAAAGTAACAAATAATCCGCCTTCACTAACGTCATGTGCCGAGTTGACCAGTTTTTTGTGGATCATTTTTTTGATCTCATGCTGCATATCAAATTCTTCGGCCAGGTTAAAATAGGGTGCAGGAGAAAATTCCACGCCGTGAATTTTATGTAAATATTCAGATGAGTTGATATCATTTCGCTGCGTACCCACCAGGTATATTTCATCATCTTCCTGTTTAAAGTCCATCGTCATTTTGTCTTCCACACTTTCCAGTAATCCCACCATACCAATGGTAGGAGTGGGGTACACAGGCCCATCGGGCCCCTGGTTATAAAAACTTACATTGCCACCTGTAACCGGGGTATCAAATTTTATACAGGCTTCACCCATTCCTTTAACTGCATTCACAAACTGGTAATACACTTCGGGGTCATAAGGGTTACCAAAATTTAAACAGTTGGTTACCCCCAGTGGCTGGCCGCCGCTGCAAACTATATTTCTTGCTGCTTCTGCCACGGCGATCATGGCACCTTTATACGGATCAGCAAAAACGTAACGGCTGTTGCAATCAGTTGTTAAAGCCAGTGCCTTATTGGTAGGTTTAGCCAATACGATGGCTGCATCACTGGGTGCATTGGTGCTGGCATTACCAGTGCCCACCATGCTGTCATACTGTTCATATATCCATCGCTTGCTGGCAATGTTGGGAATTTGAATGATCTGTTCTGCCACTGTTTTTAAATTTTCCGGGATCGAAATCGTATCAATATTAAATGCTTTTATTTTTTCTAAATATTTTGGTTCTGTAAATGTTCTGTCATATTGCGGGGCACCGCCACCCAATACCAATTCATAGGCCGGTAATTGTGCTTCCAGTTTTCCATTCACATAAAAATGTAAAAGGCCGTCATCTGTTACTTCTCCTATCTCACTGCAGGGCAGGTCCCATTTATTAAATACATCTAATACTAATTTTTCTTTTCCTTTTTCTACAACCATCAACATGCGTTCCTGGCTTTCGCTTAACAATAATTCCCAGGGCTTCATACCTGCCTGTCCGGCAGGCAGGTCTTTTTGACGGGTAGGTACTTTATCAAGGTCTATCCGCATGCCTGATTTTCCTTTCGCACTCATTTCGGAGGTGGAGCATATAATGCCGGCAGCACCCATATCCTGCATGCCTACAACTGCTCCAGTTTGTATTACCTCCAGGCAGGCTTCCAGTAATTTTTTTTCCTGGAAAGGGTCACCAACCTGCACGGCCGGCAGATCTTCTGCACTGTCTGCCGTTATATCTGCTGATGCAAAACTGGCACCGCCAATTCCATCCTTACCGGTAGCACTTCCTACAAAAAAAACCGGGTTGCCTTTCCCTTCAGCTGTAGCAGAAACGGTTTCTCCATTTTTTAAAATGCCTACACTCATCGCATTAACCAGAGGGTTAGTATGGTAACATTCTTCAAAATAGATTTCACCGCCAACAGTAGGTACGCCAAAACAATTTCCATAATGACCGATACCATGTACCACACCGGCAAGTAAGTGTTGTGTTTTTGCTTCGGTTAATTTTCCAAAACGTAAAGAATTTAATAAGGCAATGGGCCTTGCCCCCATAGTAAATATATCCCTGTTAATTCCGCCAACACCTGTAGCAGCGCCCTGGAAGGGTTCTATAGCCGAAGGATGATTATGTGATTCAATTTTAAAAACAACACCATACCCATCACCTATATCCATCAATCCTGCATTTTCATCTCCGGCTTTTACCAGCATTTTTTTACCGTCACGGGGTAAGGTCTTTAACCATTTGATGGAATTTTTATAACTGCAATGTTCGCTCCACATGGCACTGAAAGAGCACAACTCATTAAAATTGGGAGTGCGGCCGAGTTTTTCTTTGATGAGTTCAAATTCTTCTTCGGTCAGTCTTAACTGCCCGGCTGTTTTTACTGTTATTTCCATAAATGTTGAAGAAAAAAGCGAGTGAAAATGCAAATGTAATGCCTGCTTGGGTTTAATCCTGAATAGTAAAGCAAATATTTTAACTATCTTCCCACACCGAAAATATTATGTTTTGAATTACCTTTTATTTGCTGTTTATCTCATTCTTTTTTGCTGGTTACTCTTACAGATACCGTTTATTAAAAAAGCAGGGATCAGCCCTAAAATAGTAATAGTACTATTTCTCTTTAAGGTAATGGCCGGCATTGCTATTGGCTGGTTGTCCCTTCATTTTTACGGAACAGGAAATGATTACTGGGATGTTAATACAGAAGCCTGGAAGGAATACCAGATCCTGCTGTCTGATCCGAAAACCTATTTCACCAATATTTTCACCTCAGATTACCAAGGTGGTTATACGGGTGTATTTACTTCTATTGATTCTTTCTGGAATGACCTGAAAGGAAATATTATCATAAAGATGGTTTCTGTTTTTAATATTTTCAGCCGGGGAGATTATTATATCAACAGTATATTCTATAATTTTTTGGTTTTTTTTGGCCAGGTTGCATTGTACAGGGTATTCATCAAAGTCTATCCCGGAAGATCAAGGGTTATTATTATAGGTTGTTTCATGCTGCCTTCTATGGCCTATTTTTCTTCGGGGATACATAAGGATGGGATCGTTTTTTTAATGCTTGCCATGCTGATCTATGAAGTTTATCGTTCGCTAAGTGAAAATAAGATTGGTGTTAAGCGAATTATGCTGATCAGTATCTGTTTATTGATGCTGTTTTTGATCAGGCATTATATTTTTATTGCTTTGGCACCCGCCCTTATTGGCTGGATCGTATCTTTAAAATTTAATCAACCTTCTTTAATAACGTTTACCCTGGTTTATCTTTTTACCGGGTTGGTGCTCTTCAATATCAATTCATTGATAAAACCGGCAAGGCCTTTGGAGATCATAACTCAAAAGCAATCAGATTATCTTCATCTGGAAAGATCTGAAACGCAGATAAACCTTTCTCCTTTAAATCCAAATTTTAAAAGTTTTGTGGGCAATGCCCCACAGGCCCTTAATCATCTTTTATTAAGGCCGTATTTATGGGAGTTACCGGTATTATCTTTATTGCCTTTAAATATTGAACTGGCCATTTACCAGCTTTTATTTTTAATGTTTCTTTTTTTGAGGCGAAAAGAATCAAACGCTTCAAATACCCCGTTTATATTTTTTGCTGTTTTCTTTACACTTACCATTTTCCTGTTAATAGGATATATTGTCCCAAATCTTGGCGCTATAGTACGTTACAGGAGCATCTATCTTCCCTTAATAATTACGCCCTTGTTATGCTCAATTGACTGGCAAAAAATTAGTAGTTTGATAAAAATTAGTAAATAAACTAATATTAATTATTTTCACTTGTATTTGCTTTTTTATACAATTTTTTTTAAAAAATATTGTTTTATCAAAGTATTTACTGTTTTTTTGTAAATTAAAATTAAAAAAATATGGAATCTTTAAGATTTAAGGCATTGGATAATTTAAGTAAAGGCCTTCCAAAAGTGGAAGTGAGTAGCCCGGGTAAGATAACCGGAATTTTTAATGAAAATGTTTTTACACTGCAGATTGCCCGTAAATACCTGAGCGATGAGGCCTACAAAAGCCTGCTTGCTTCCACCAAGGGCGGAAAAAAAATTGACCGGAACATGGGTTCTCAAATCGCCAATGGCATAAGGGCCTGGGCAGAAAGCAAAGGGGTTACCCATTTTACACACTGGTTTCAACCGCTTACTGGATTATCTGCTGAAAAACATGATTCATTTTTTACCTTAAAATCTGATGGTACACCTATCGAGGAATTTGAAGGGGCTGCTTTAATTCAACAGGAACCTGATGCTTCTTCTTTTCCAAGTGGTGGGTTAAGGGCAACTTTTGAAGCAAGGGGTTATACCGCCTGGGATCCTTCATCACCGGCTTTCATCATGGAGATAGGCCAGGGTAAAACCTTGTGCATACCAACCATTTTCGTTTCATATACCGGCGAATCATTAGATACCAAGACACCTTTACTAAAAGCATTGGTGGCCCTGGATAAAGCAGCAGTAGATGTTTGCCAGTATTTTGATAAAAATGTAACTAAGGTTACTGCAACCCTGGGTTGGGAGCAGGAATATTTTGTAATAGATGCCGGATTGGCAAATACCCGTCCGGATCTATTATTAACCGGTAGAACGGTGTTTGGCCATGCTCCGGCAAAAGGGCAACAACTAGATGATCATTATTTTGGCGCTATACCCGAAAGGATCTATGCCTATATGCGGGATTTTGAACAGGAGAGTTATAAGCTGGGCATTCCCATCCGTACCCGTCATAATGAAGTGGCACCTGCCCAGTTTGAGTGTGCACCTATTTTTGAAGAGACCAACCTGGCGGTTGACCACAATACCTTATTGATGGATATTATGGAAAGGGTAGCAAAGCGTCATGGATTAAAATGTTTATTGCATGAAAAACCATTTGCCGGCATCAACGGCAGCGGCAAACACAATAACTGGAGCCTGGCAACTGATACCGGAGTTAATTTGCTGGCACCCGGAAAAACGCCCAAGACAAACCTGATGTTCCTTGCTTTCTTTGTAAATTCTATCAAAGCAGTACATGATTATGCTGATCTGTTAAGGGCATCCATAGCCAGTGCAGGAAATGATCACAGGCTGGGTGCCAACGAAGCACCGCCTGCCATTATTTCTATCTTTATCGGTAAGTATTTAACTACCGTCCTTAACCAGGTAGAGACCAGGGTATCGGGTAAATTCGATGAACAGGATGAAGCCATTTTAAAGCTGGATATACATAAGAGTATTCCGGAATTAATGCTGGATAATACCGACAGGAACAGGACGTCTCCATTTGCCTTTACGGGCAACAAATTTGAATTCCGTGCTGTAGGTTCTTCGGCCAATTGTGCCAATGCCATGACTACGTTGAATGCCATCATGGCCGAAACGTTGAAGAGTTTTAAGATAGACGTAGATATGTTGATTGAAAAAGGGGAGAAAAAAGAAGTCGCTATCATGCAGGTCATTCAGAAATACATTGTAGAAAGTAAATCAATATTGTTTGAAGGGGATGGTTACAGCGATGAATGGGAAAAAGAAGCAGCCAAACGCGGGCTGCCCAATGTAAAAACCACACCACTTGCATTAGATGCATACGTAACAAAAAAGATCAAACATCTTTTTGAGAGCAATGAGATATATAATCATGCGGAGCTGGAAGCCCGTCATGAGATCATGCTGGAAGCCTACATTAAAAAAGTGCAGATAGAGGCAAGGGTGATGGGTGACCTGGCTACTACTTTTATTCTTCCTTCTGCTGTTAAATATCAGAATGTGCTGATAAAAAATATAACAGGGTTAAAAGAAACAGGCCTGTCTGAAAAAGCCTACGCCAACCAGAAACAGGTACTGGAAGCCATCAGCGGCCACATCAACGACATCAGTGATAACGTAGAGAAGATGATAGCAGAAAGAAAGAAAGCCAATGAAATAGCTGATACCCGGGCAAAGGCAATCGCTTACTGCGATAATGTGAAGGGAAAGTATTTTGATATCATCCGCACTCATGTTGATAAACTGGAATTGCTGGTTGACGATGCATTCTGGCTATTGCCAAAATACAGGGAACTTCTTTTCTTAAGATAAACAGCCCACCATATTTGAAATAATACCGGCCCTGGAAATGGCCGGTATTTTTATAAAAATTATTTATTTATTTTAAACCTTTACATCAGTTATCTATCTATTATACAGAAAATTTACAGTCATGAAAATTCCCGTATTCATTTTATTTTTCCTTTTCTGCTCAGTTATTTCCCTTGCACAGATAGAACGTAGATCTTCTCCGGCAAAACAAACCGATTCTGTTGGTAATGATGCTGCTGTAAATAAAATGGATAAATCCAGCCGGAAAGACATGTTAAAAGAACTGGATCTTACCCGGGAACAAAAATCAAAATTGAAAGAGATACACCTGGCAAATAAAGCCAAAAAAGAAACGATTGAAAATAACGGTCAGTTATCAGAAACCGAAAAAAAATCCCGGTTACGTGACCTGCAAAAAGAGCAGGCACAAAGTGTTCAGGCGATATTAACAGATGAACAAAAAGATAAATTTAAAAGCAGCAGGCAAAAAGGGATGAAAGAAAATAATTAATTATCCGTATTCATACAGCAGTAAGGTTGAGCAAAAAGAAGAAGGCCGTTCATTTATGAGCGGCTTTCTCTTTTTCCCGGTGACTCAACGGGAAAAACTTATTTTTGTTTAATGAGCAAAACCTTCAGTTACGACCAGCTATTCAATTTCTCAAAAAATATATTCCTAAAGATCGGTTGTGGTGAAGCAGATGCTATTACAGCAGCTCAATCATTATTATCTGCAGACCTGCGGGGCGTTGACAGCCATGGTGTGGCCCGGCTCAGCGGGTACATCCGTTTATGGGAAGTGCAGCGGGTGAATGCAAAACCAGCCATTAATATGGTGCATGAAACACCTTCAACTGCAACTATTGATGGCGACAGGGGATTGGGATTGGTTGTTGCTCCTTATGCTATGCAGGTTGCTATTGATAAAGCAAAGCTGGCGGGTACGGGTTGGGTAAGTGTAAAGAACAGTAATCATTTTGGTATTGCCGGGCAACATGCCATGATGGCTTTGGAACATGATATGATCGGTATTGCCATGACCAATGCATCGGCTTTAGTGGCACCCACTTTTTCAAGTGAAAGAATGTTGGGAACTAATCCTGTTGCAATTGCAATACCGGCAGGAGAACAACCCGCCTTTGTTGCCGATTTTGCAACCACCACTGCAGCCAATGGAAAATTAGAGATCCTGCAACGAAAAAATGAGGCAATGCCTTTGGGCTGGGCGATAACAAAAGAAGGTGAGCCCTCCACTGATGCCAATGAAATAAAAAATGGTGGATCACTTTTACCGCTTGGGGGTGATAAGGAACATGGCAGTCATAAAGGATATGCGTTGGGTGCCATCGTTGATATTTTTTCAGGATTATTAAGTGGGGCAAACTATGGCCCCTGGGTTCCGCCCTTTCCGGCCTATTTATCCATACCGGAAAATATGCCCGGCGAAGGTATCGGCCATTTTTTTGGCGCCATGCGGATCGATGCCTTCAGAACAACAGAAGAATTTAAAGAGCATATGGATAAATGGGTAACCCGTTTTCGCTCTGCAAAAACAATTCCGGGACAGGAAAAAGTGATCATCCCCGGAGATCCCGAAAGAGAGATGGAAACAGAAAGAATGAAAAACGGAATTCCTTTGTTACCTTCTGTAGTGGATGATTTGAAAGCATTGGGGAATAAGTTTGAAGTCACTTTTTAAGGGTTATATTTACACCTCAAAATTTTATGGAAGAATGAAAGTAATGAAGTTTGGCGGAACCAGTGTAGGTAAGCCACAGCGCATGCAGGAAGTGGCTACCCTGATCACCAAAGATGAAGAACCTAAAATAGTCGTGCTCTCTGCCTTAAGTGGTACCACAAATGCATTGGTAGAAATAAGTGAATCGCTTGCCCGTGGCGATAAGTGGGCTGCAAAACAACAGATTGATACCCTGCATATGCATTATCAAAATTTTACTGCGGAGTTATTGAAAGAAACGGGTACAAGGGATAAAGCAAATGCTGTGCTTAACGAACACTTCGAATTCCTTTCCATCATTTTAAAAATTTCTTTCAGCGAAGCTTTAAATAAAGATATACTGGCGCAGGGAGAATTATTAAGCACCAAATTATTCAGTATCTATCTTGAAGAAATAAAATGTGATCATGTTTTACTGCCTGCCCTTGATTTTATGACGATTGACTGTCATGATGAACCCCAGATAGGAACCATTAAAGTAAAGCTATCACAGTTATTACAACGCAATAAGGATAAAAGCATTTTTATCACGCAGGGATACATCAGCCGCAATGCAAAAGGCGAAGTGGATAACCTGAAAAGGGGAGGGAGTGACTACAGCGCATCTTTAATTGCTGCAGCCATCAATGCAAGTGTTTGCGAGATCTGGACGGACATTGACGGTATGCACAACAACGATCCCCGCATTGTTGAACACACAGGAGCCATTGAGCAGTTAAGTTTTGAAGAAGCGGCAGAGCTGGCTTATTTTGGTGCAAAAATTTTACATCCTGCAAGCATCTGGCCTGCACAGTTCTTTAATGTGCCTGTTCATTTATTGAATACTTTACAACCGGGTGCTAAAGGAACATTGATAGCGGAAAAAGCGGGAGGCGTTGGTGTAAAAGCGGTTGCAGCCAAAGATGGTATCACGGCCATACGGGTAAAAAGCAGCCGGATGTTGCTTGCCTATGGTTTTTTACGTAAGGTATTTGAAGTGTTTGAAAAATACCGGACCTCCATTGACATGATCACCACTTCAGAAGTTGCCGTTTCTGTTACCATTGACAATGATATTCACCTGGCAGAAATAACCAAAGAACTGGAAGTTTTTGGAACCGTTGAAGTTGATACCAATCAAACCATCGTCTCCATTGTTGGCAACGAAATTGCCCAAACCAAAGATGTGATGAAAAAATTATTTGATGCTATTGAACCCATACCGGTGCGAATGGTAAGCTATGGTGGCAGCAGGCATAATGTTACGTTGCTCATTGACCGGCAGTATAAAGAACAGACCTTACAGTTACTGAATAAGGGGTTGTTTGGGATGTAAAAATAAAAATAAAAAGTAAAAAATACGTTTACATCTGAAACGTGCTTTTGGTCGTAACTTTTTACTTTTTCCTTAAAATCCTGTTTTCCATATTTTATCTGAAACTTCAAGATAGGCGGGCAATGCAGCTGAGCCAAACCACTGATACAATTCAGCTGCCAGCAGTTTTTCTTTTATTGCAGGGTCGGTTTGCAGTAATGCACTGGCTTCTTCCAAAGTTTTTACATCCAGTATGAAAATTCCCCGGTATGTTCGTTCATTTTTTACCAGGGGGCCGGCAACAACCAATTTATTTATTTTAGCCAGCCGGTTGATATTATCCATGTGGCCTGCAAACAAACTGTCTTTAATTTTTTTGTCCTCGGTTGTATTGGTGCCGGTTTTAAGTATTACCAGTACATATTTTTTCATGCCGTAATCATCTGCGTCAAATTTTTTGGCAAGTGTTGAATCGTAATTGGGATTGTTTTTTTGACAAACAGCAACTGATGCGATCAAACAAAAAACTACCAAACCTGAAATTGTTTTCATTGTATCATTTTAAATAGAATTGCAGAATAAATTTATTTCCCCGGTTGCCAGAACGGGCTTTCATCTCTCTTCGTCTGTGAAGTCAGCCTTGTTTTTATCCTGGTTTCAAGATGTATTAACCAGGCATCGTAATTCTTTGAATTGCCATTGGTGTATGCAATCCATTTGCCATCCGGCGACCAGGAGGGCGAATAATCTTCCAAAGCGTCTTCTGTCAGGTTGATGATATTTTTCCCATCGGGATCCATCAAAAATAGTTCATAATTACCTGCTTCTGTTTTGCCATAAAAAGCAATCTTACTGCCGTCGGGTGATATCTGTGGCCCCCCGTCAAACCCGGGCCGGTTCGTTAACTGCATTTCATTTTTACCATCTGCATCCATGATAAATATCTCGCCGTTTCCCACTGCATTGCGGCTGGTATCTTTCAAATCCCTCAGTTCTCTTGTAAAAATAATTTTTTTACCATCGGGAGAAAAGCTAGCTGCATCTTCAAAATACTCGTTGTAGGTAAGGCGGTTCAGGTTTTTTCCGGTGCTATCCATTATATAGATCTCCCCACGCTTTTGGTCCCTGTCCGAAACAAATATAATTTGTTTTCCGTCTGGTGAGAATGTAGCTATACGGTCGCCGGCAGGGTGGTTTGTAAGGTTGGTCAGTTTTCTGCCATCAGCTTCCTGTATATAAATTTCATCATTACCATCCCTGTTTGAATAAAAGGCCAGCCTGCCATCCGGGGCATAGGAAAAAGCATAATCAATAGCCTTGTTGCAGGAAATATTTTTCAGGTTTTCTCCCTTTGTATCCATGCTGTAGATTTCAAAATTTCCATCCCTGGTCGTCATAAAAGTTAAATTGCCCGAAGGCTGTTCCATCTTAGTAAAACTGATTGTGTTAACCGGGCTCCATATTTTTTTCTTTTTTGTGGAATTGCCAACTTCAATTTTCCCATTTGCAAACCTGAATAATTCCTTAGATTCTTCTGTTTTTCCTTCAGCGTTTGTGGATGATGAAAGCAGGTGTAGTTCATTTGCAGCGATCAATTGAGATTCGCCTGTTACAATAACCCCATCGTCGCCCACTCCATACAATACTGCTTTTTGTTTTTTTGCATTCCAGCTTAATAACAATTCCCCGATAATTTTCCATTCAGAACGCAGGGGGAGATAATTTTTTAATTTAAGCTTAACTGTATTGGCATTAATGCCCTTGTAAAACTCAAGAGCGTAATAACTGGCAGCGCTTGTATCACCGGATATCATGTTCTTGTTTTGTCTTATCCATTTTCCACCATCCTGTAAAAAAGAATGGGTAAGGGCAAGATAGTGTTTCAATGCTTCCGGCTGACTTGTTTGTGCATGAACAGTGCATGTAATAAACAAAGTAAATAACAAAGCAGCAGTTAAACTTTTTATCATAGTATCGGTTATTTTTTGTGACACCTGTTGTACGACAACTGAAGATTCTCAATAAGTTTTTTATCAAACTGCTTCATGTCGGTAATTACGGCCATATGCGATATTCTTGGCATAGGGCCTGTTAGTTTTGTTTTTTGTATCACGTCATTAAAAGCCATATCTCCCAGATCCATACCCATCCGAATTTCTGCAGATTTTATATTGTTGGCAGCAAATTCCCGGGTTGCTGTAAATGAAACATAGGTCTTTTTCGGGATTACCTGTGTACCAGAGAAATTTTTCAATATCATTTCCGAAACTGAATTGAATAGAGGGCGCATGCCTTCGCATTTTGCAAACTGGTTATCTAACAGGTTGCCTTCATCCTGGTAAACAGGTTTGCCATTGTTGAGGTATAGCCCGGCCAGCAACTGTGCCTGCAGGTGGTTGAATTTGTGTTCAGCCTTTAACCAGTTTGTTATCTCCATTTGCTTTGCAAGGCCTGAAGCTTTAACCACCGGAAGCCATTGTTCCAGTGTTTTACCTGTTTTCTCTTTTGCTGTTTGAATGAACTCCTGCTCAAATTCGCCCGATGTTTTTGCCATGATGGTTAGTTTTTTTATTTCTGGTTAAAGAATCGTTTCTTATGCAAAGCAACTTAAACAAAATGGTTCTGGATTGGAAAAAATTTACCTTAACCCACCGGTAAATAGTTAAGGTACTCAGATTGCTTTTGCAGATACTGGTTAGGTGTGAAGCCTGAGAAGGATTTAAAATCGTTGATAAAATGTGCCTGGTCAAAATACCCGCTTTCCAGAGCGAGGCTGGTCCAGTTGATCTTCTTTGATGCATCAATCTCCTGTATGGCTTTTTGAAAGCGGATGATCCTGAGAAAACCTTTGGGGGTTAAGCCCACATTGTCTTTAAATAGTTTGATCAGGTGTTTTTGTGAGTAACCTACTTTGCGGGAGATGTGTTCAATAGATGCCTGGTCCGGCGACTGGAGGATCTTGTTCACAGCAAAGTCAATGAACGGGTTTACGATAAGCCTGCTCTTGAATTTCTTTGTTAAAAAACATTCAGCTACCTGGAATTTCCCGCTGATGGAAACTGATTCAAGGAGCATGGAACGCATATCCATTATTTCACTGGTAAGCACCAGGTCGCCATCCACCACACTGTCGGTAAGTTCATACAGCGGCATCTGTACAAAGGGGTACGATTTCCCTTTATGAAAATTGATGATGAACATTTCACTGTCTTTCCCGGAAGGGATCGTTATATATTGGGTCCTCATGCCGGAGAACCATACATTGCGGCAGGTCTGTATTTCTTTCAGTGTTTCGTTATCATAAATATATTTGGGATAATCCGTCAGGTCAAACACGATATTTACATTACCATCGGGTAAGAACCTGTCAACCGAATGAACCGGGTTATAATCCCGGTAATAGATGAAACTTTCTATAAACCGGTTGAGGGGGTAATTGGGTATGTGAAGCTGGAAAACCATTTTATAAACTTATTCCTAACTTCTTATAAATAAAACTCATCAGCCAGGCAGGCCCGATCATCAGGAACTGTATGTCTTTGAGAAAGGAGGGTTTTTTTCCTTCAACTTTGTGCCCGTAAAATTGTCCGATCCATGCAACCACAAAAACGATCACACAAAAAAGCCATAGTGAAATGATGCCGGAATTTTCAATAAGGTAACATAGCCACAGACAGAACAAAGCAAACAGCAGCATGCCTATCCAGAGTGTTTTGGAAAGGGAGAGATAATAAAGTATAACCAGCACCATTACTGCCATCGCCACATTCACCGTAATGCCTGAAATAGCAAAAGGAAGTTTAATGCTGTACAATAAACCTGTTATTGAAAAGAAAATAGATGGTACACATATCCAGTGAATGGTTTTATTGGTATGATCCTGGTGGCTTTCGCCGTATTCACTGAGCCATTGATGAATTGTTTTCATGATTCATAATTTTGCCGGATAAAGTTAATTAAATCTGTTAACAATTCATTTACAACAAAAACAGGCTTTTTATCGTCTTATAACTGGTTTTTCATAGGATATTGGATTTAAACGGGCCTGGATTTCTATCCGGGTCCTCTTTATATTTACAAAAAAGACTACCGTAGTTTTAAAAACTACAGTAGTCTGCAAAAAAACTCCTCAAAAGAGGAGTTTCATAAATGTAGTTTCTTAAATTTTATACGATCAGCATGGCATCTCCATAACTGAAAAAGCGGTACTTGTCTTTGATTGCTTTTTTATAGGCTTCCATCATCAGGTCGAAACCGGCAAATGCACAAGCCATGATAAGTAGACTTGTTTTAGGTAAATGAAAATTAGTTACCAATGCATCGGCAATATTAAAATTGTAAGGAGGGTGAATAAAATGGTTGGTCCAGCCTTCGGATGGTTTTAATAATTTTTGTGCAGTGAATGAAGATTCCATAGCCCTCATGGTGGTAGTGCCAATGGAACAGATACGGTTGCCATCCTGTTTGGCTTTGTTAACTATTTTGCAGGCTGTTTCTTCAATGCGGTAATACTCAGCATCCATTTTATGTTTGCTCAGGTCTTCTACCTCAATTGGGCGGAAAGTGCCAAGGCCGGTGTGTAAAGTCGCTTCAGCAAAACGGATCCCTTTGATCTCAAGTCTTTTTATTAATTCATGACTGAAATGTAAGCCTGCTGTTGGAGCAGCCACAGCGCCTTCATGTTTAGCATAAACCGTTTGATACCGCTCTTTGTCTTCCTCTTCCGGTTTGCGTTTTATATATTTTGGTAAAGGGGTTTCTCCCAGTATTTCCAGCATTTGCCGGAATTCCAGATCTGTGCCATCCCATAAAAAACGAATGGTACGGCCGCGGCTGGTGGTGTTATCAATTACTTCAGCAACCAGTTCATCACTTTCTCCAAAATATAATTTATTACCTACCCGTATCTTACGGGCCGGGTCAACAATCACATCCCATAATTTATTGGCTTTGTTCAGTTCTCTTAAAAGAAATACTTCAATTTTTGCACCGGTCTTTTCTTTTCGGCCATACATACGTGCCGGAAAAACCTTGGTATTATTTACAACAAAAACGTCTTTGTCATCAAAATAATCCATGATCTCTTTAAAATGCCTGTTTTCGATCTGCCCCGTTTTACGGTGAATCACCATCATACGGCTGTCTTCCCGTTTTTTGGTAGGTGTTTGAGCAATTAAATTGAGCGGAAGGTCGAACCGAAACTGGGATAATTTCATGTAACTGTTTTTTTATGATTACATGCCGTGTACACCTGGTACTTAAGTAATAGCCCCAACAGCTTTCGGGGCGCTTATCATGTTACGGCATGATTTAAAGTGGGCAAAGGTAATAAATACCCGTTAAAATGAGAGATAAATATTTATTTCACATATCCGTCCGGTTATTACAGCAAAGACTCTTTCAAATCCTTAAAAATGTAAAACGAATGGATAAGCTTCCCTCCAGGTATAAAAGTTAGATGGATATGGCAATGCGTAACCTGTTAGCAGATAAGAATTATAATAAGATTGATTCTATAGTCCTTTAAAAAAAACTACCGTCAGCCTGCCCAAAAAAAAGGGGCTGGTGTATTTTTTAAAATACAGAATTAATAAAAAAAACAATTGAAAGATCATTATCAGATGACTATAAACGGAAGATGAAAAACTACGGGCAGCGATAACAAATTAGTTTCTATGCCAGGGATAAAAAAAATGAACCGATGAGCAGGTAGAAGATCAGTTACTAAAGCAATTTTAAAAATTCTTTTTAGTATCCCTGAAAGCGGGAAGAATTTTTATGATTATAATGATTACAGACGGGCAGTGAGGGATTTTGAAGATGATGAAAACTGAAATATTGATTTCCCGGGTATAGCGTTAACCAGTTTTTGTGTATACTCGTTTTTTGGATGAAAATAAATTTCATCAGCTTCACCTTCTTCCACCATTTTGCCCTGGTGCATCACCAGTATCCGGTTGCAGATATGATGTACAACAGAAAGGTCATGTGAAATAAAAATAGAAGTAAATCCAAATTCTTCTTTAAGGTCATTCAGTAAATTAAGTACCTGGGCCTGCACACTTACATCAAGTGCCGAAACACTCTCGTCAAAAATGAGGAAAGAGGGATTTAAGGCCAATGCCCGGGCAATACAAATACGCTGGCGCTGCCCTCCGCTGAACTGGTGGGGATAACGGGAAAAATGGCTGGTATCCAGATTAACCTTTTCCAGAAGATCCATCACTTTTTCTTTACGCTGGCTTTTGCTTTTTAAAATATGATGTACTTTAAGCGGTTCTGATATGGCATCACCAATAGTAATACGTGGATTTAAAGAGCCATAGGGATCCTGAAAAACGATCTGAAGGTCTTTACGCATAATGCGTAAAGCAGATGATTTTATTTTTGCAATATCAATGCCATCGAGTAAAATTTTACCCGAATCAGGTTTTATTAATTGAAGGATACTTCTTCCCATGGTTGTTTTACCGCAACCACTTTCGCCTACAAGGCCAACAATGTCTCCCTGGTGTACAGTAAAACTAACATCATTTACGGCATCAAAAAAATGAGTAGGGTTGCCTAAAAAATTTTTCTTAACCGGGAAACGTACACAAAGATTTTGAACCTGAAGCAGGGGTGTTTGAGAACTATTGTTTGTCCGCTGAACTCCGTTTGAGGCTTTTACACGGGTTCCTGAGGGTACATCCTGACTGGTAAGCAGGTTTTGTCCTTTCCCCCTTTCCATTTCATTTTTTGATGGCAGGAAATCACTTACAACGGGTAATCTTTTTCCTTTTGTTTGTGCCGTGGGCCGGCATGCCAGCAATGCTTTTGTGTATGGATGTTGTGGTGATTGTAAAATCTCAGTAGCTGATCCCTGCTCAACAATTTCTCCTTTATACATCACAACAATTTTATCAGCAATATCAGCAACAACTCCCAGGTCATGGGTTATAAAGATGACCCCCATATTGTTTTGCTGCTGTAATGATCTGATCAATTCCAGTATCGTTTTCTGTACCGTTACATCCAAAGCCGTTGTTGGTTCATCTGCGATCAATAAAGAAGGATTACAACACATGGCCATTGCAATCATTACCCTTTGCTTCTGTCCGCCACTTAGCTGGTGGGGAAAACGGTCCAGTATTTTTTCGGGCTCCGGTAATTTTACTTTTTCAAAAAGCTCAATGGTTTTTTGTCTTGCTGCTTTTTTTGAAATCATTTGATGAAGCTGTATGGACTCCATAACCTGGAAACCACAGGTCAATACCGGGTTAAGAGATGTCATTGGCTCCTGGAAGATCATGCTGATATATTTGCCCCTTATCTCGTTCAATATTGGTGCCGGTAAATTTATAAGGTCAACAGGCCGCTTTTCGCTATGGAAAAAAATGGTATTGCCTTTAACATGGCTGTGTTTTGGAAGTAATTGAAGTAAAGAGAGGGCAGTAACAGATTTTCCCGAGCCACTTTCCCCAACAATGGCAACCAGTTCACCTTTTTTAATTTCAATAGAAATATTCTTAACAGCAGTTGTTTTTTCATTCCCATTAATGAAATGAACAGACAGGTTCCTTATGGAAATAAGTGGTGGCAAGTTAATATTTCGTAATTATTGGAATTTATATTTAAAACTTCAAATGCCTGACGGTTAATCCGTTATTCATCAGTTGTTTTAATGAATCAATACCTATTTTTAAATGAACATCCACATATTTTGCTGTTATTTTTTTATCACTAACCTCGGTCTTTACTCCATCGGGTGTCATAGGCTGATCACTTACCAGTAACAAAGCCCCTGTTGGTATTTTATTGTAGAAACCAACCGTAAAAATAGTAGCTGTTTCCATATCTACAGCATAAGCTCTGATATCCTGCAGGTAATTTTTAAATTCTTCATCATGTTCCCATACCCTTCGGTTAGTAGTATAAACGGTACCGGTCCAGTAATCTACGGCATAGTCCCGGATGGTGGTAGAAACTGCTTTTTGCAGAGCAAAGGCAGGTAATGCGGGAACTTCAGGCGGAAAATAATCATTAGACGTTCCTTCACCTCTGATGGCCGCAATGGGTAATATCAGGTCACCCAGTTTATTCCGTTTTTTTAATCCGCCGCATTTCCCCAGAAATAGAACTGCCTGGGGTTCAATTGCACTCAGCAGATCCATTATGGTTGCCCCACCCGGGCTGCCCATGCCAAAATTTATGATCGTAATATTTCCCGAAGTAGCACATTGCATGGCTTTGTCGGCACCTACGATCTTCACTTTATTCCATTTGGCAAACAGTTCAACATAGTTTGCAAAATTGGTAAGTAAAATGTATCTGCCAAAATTTTCCAGTTTTTCCCCTGTGTACCGCGGAAGCCAGTTCTGTACTATTTCTTCTTTTGTCTTCATATCTTTCCAATAAATACTTTCGGACATTAAATATACAAAATTCTTTGCCGACATGATTAAAATAGAATATCCAGCGTATAAGCCTAAAATTAAAAAACATGCCCTTCCTTCCGGTCAGGCTGGCATCCAGGAGTTGATCTTTGACGGTATAAGAAAAAAATGGGTGGCTCTTACCCCGGAGGAATGGGTGCGTCAGAATTTCCTGAATTATCTTATCCGGGTAAAAAAATACCCGGCATCATTGATTGCTGTAGAAAAAGAAATTAAACTGGGTGACCTTATAAAACGTTTTGATATTGTTGTGTACAATAAAAACTCAAAGCCCTGGATGATCATTGAATGTAAGGAAATGAACGTGCCACTGGATACATCTGTATTAGACCAGGTATTGCGATATAATATAACCCTGCAGGTTCCATATCTGGTCATCACAAATGGGAATTATTGCAGGGCATTATCTTTTGAAAAACATACCATGATAGAAATAGATGAAATGCCGGTATTATAAATGATGATAAATGAATGATAATTTATTCCGGTAGTGCAGTAACTGATCTTTTCCTGTAAGGCCATTGTTTTTGCAGCTTTGCATAAATAAAATAAACGACCAGTCCGCTTAAGAAAACTATAATAAAAGAAAGAATGATAGTAAGACCTGTTGCATAAAAAATAAACAACCACATGGCAATAACCAATATTACCGGCAGGGGAAACAGCGGCATTTTATAAAGCAGATGTTTTGTGCCATTTCTTTTTCTTAACAAAATTACACCTGCAGCCTGGCCGATAAACTGTACCATTATACGCATGGCCAGTATACCATCGATCACGTGCTTCATTTTAAATAATAAACTGAACACAAAAGCAAATGCTGCCAAAACCAATAAAGAAATGTATGGGAAATTTTTTGTGGGATGTAATTTGCCAAATACTCTAAAGAATGCACCATCAATGGCAGCGGCATATGGGACTCTTGAATACCCCAGCATCACAGCAAATAAAGATGCCAATGCAACCCATAAGATCATTACGGTTATCGTATTTGCCGCTGCGATCCCGTACAGGCGTTCAATAAATGTACTTACCACAAAATTATTAATGCCGGCATCCTGCCATTGTTTTATTTCCTGCCAGGAAATTACACTGCTTACACTCATATTCATGGATAGGTATAAAATGGCAATACCAATTACAGAAATAAACATACTGCGTGGAATATTTTTCCCGGGGTTTTTAATTTCACTGCCTAAATGACAAACATTGTAATACCCCAAATAACTATACACTGTTTTTATGCAGGCCTGCCCAAATAAAAAGGAAGCCAACTGCCCCCAGCTGAAATCGCTGTTAATGTCTTTAAGAGGCTGCAAAAAATTACCATGTGCTATTCCTCCAACAATGATCCATCCAAGGGTAAGGATCACCCCCGTCCATAACAGTACACCTATCTTCCCGATGCTGTCAATTTTCCGGTATAATAAAACAGTTACGAAAACGATGACGGCGGCGGACACTGATTTTTGCTGCCAGTCATCCAGATGAACCAGGTAACCTAAATATTGTGAAAAACCGATCGCCGCGGAAGCGGCAACCAACGGGGCCTGTATAATGGTTTGCCATACATACAAAAAGCTCATCATTCTTCCCATTCCATTTTTACCATAAGCTTCTTTCAAAAAATTATAGCTTCCGCCTGCCAGGGGATAAGCTGCACCCAACTCACTCCATATCATCGCATCAACCAATGAAAGTATGGCACCGGCTATCCAGGCATTTAAAAACATGCCTCCCATCAGCCCCATAACAATAGGTAATGTTACAAAGGGGCCAATGCCCACCATGTCGATCATGTTAAGAACCGTGGATTGAAATAACCCTAAACTCCGCTGTAGTTTTGGTGCAGCCATACAGAAGATTGAATAGGGAAATTACAATTTAGAATGATATACACCGCTACTTTTTCTTTTTTAGTAAGAAAAGAAACCCATAACAGCGGTATCGATAATATCATTAAAAAATGCAGAACCTTTTGCATAAATAATTGTTTTGTAGCTTAGACCCACATAAACAGAAAATTAATGAAAAAAATGGTAGTAGCAGTAACCGGAGCCAGCGGATCTGTGTACTCAAAACTATTATTGAATAAACTGCTGTTACTTAAAGAGCAATGGAGTGAATTATCAGTTGTTATGACTGAGAATGCAAAAGAAGTGTGGAAAATAGAACTGGATAATGATCCCGAAAGCTATCGGGATAAAAATTGCCCCGTAAACTTTTATTCTCAACAGGATTTCAATGCCCCCTTTGCTTCGGGCTCAGGGTTATACGATACAATGATCATTATTCCATGCAGCATGGGAACACTGGGTCGAATTGCTTCGGGTATTTCCAATGATCTGATAAGCCGGGCCGCTGATGTAATTTTAAAAGAAAGACGAAAATTAATTTGTGTGGTCAGGGATACGCCGTACAATCTCATTCATATCCGTAATATGGAAACCATTACACTGGCTGGCGGAATTATTTGTCCTGCAACGCCATCTTTTTACAGTAAACCAACAACTATTGAAGAACTGGCTGCCACTGTTGTTGACCGGGTGCTTGATCTTGCAGGAATAAAAAATGACGCTTACCGGTGGGGCAAATAAAAAAAGCCTTTCCGGTTTTAATGAATCGGTATAAAATGATATTTTTCATTGTTCCTGTGCCCGTCGGCAGTATCGGAAAAGGTCTGATACAAACTTATCTAAGATCAACTATTTCTAACCCGGGGTAATTTTTCTCGTTGAATACAAAAGTAGCATCTTCAATTTTTGATTTTGTATCCATTCCGCTAACTGTGTAGGTGTAGCGGTTACCGGCTTTTTCAAAAATCTTGGTTGAAACAATAGTTTGTGTTGCTTTATTGATAAACACAATTACTTTATGAAAGAGCTTGGTTTTATCAATAGGGGTTAATTCAATTTCCTGGATGCCTTTGGCATCAGTATTCAGCTTGTATAAAAAATCCTTATCATAAAAATTAGTAAATAGTTTTTGTGGTGTAATGGTATTATTGGAAGGATCAAGCTTGCTGATGGTTACTTCTTTAGCCACCAGGTCAACGGTCCATACATTACTGCCGTCACAATAAATATCCTGATCCGAAACTTTTATCCGGTACCGGGTTCCTTTCATATAAACCTTACCGGTCTTATTTCCCATGACCTTGTTACTGCTGTTCTCAATTTTTAAACTGAATTTTGACTGAACCGTTTTAAAGCTTTTGAATTTAGTACTTACTGCATCCAGGATCTTTTTTGCATCAGGGTCATTATTGCCCATGCCTTTGGGCGGCTGTGCTGAAAGGGTAATAAAGACCGTTGTCATTAAGACTGCCACACTTAAAATTTTCTTCATTTTCTTTATTTAATATGAAATTAAGTCATTTATAAAACGGGTGCAAAGATATACCAATAGACGGGTTTTGACAAGCTTCGTTTAAGAGCTAAATCTAAGAAACTGTTAATGTATTGCCATCAGAAAAATAAGTAATCTTCAACAACGTTATTTCAGCAAAGAATAGCTATTTTGCAAATCTTCAACTCCACTCCGCTATTGTTACTTTTTTAAGCATCAAGTAATTCATTAATATCATGGAAAAAAACATTGCTGTTTCCCAACGGGAAAATTATACCCCTTCGCCATTCACCGGGTTTTTATGGTGGTTATCTACAGCCGAAAAAGAAATTTTAGTGGACTCTGTTGTAGACCGGAACCGGTACCGCATAATCGGTATGACGGTTCTGGCAACCTGGGCTTTCGCTACGTTTACCTGGACCTATTTTTTCAGTACCATCGTTGATAATGCTTTACTGGCCATTGTGTCTGGCTTATTCATGGGATTCGTCATTCTTACAATTGACAGGGCATTAATAAAAGGGATCACAAAATTTAATAAACGAAAATTTACTCCACTTTTAGTCAGAGGTATACTCGCTGTAACCATCGGCACTTTTATGGCACAACCTGCTGTTTTGTATATGTTTGATAAGGAAATAAAACTGCAGTCCTCCCTCGATAATGAAAAAAAGAAGATGCTGAAACAACTGGAACTGGAAACGCTGTTTAAAAATCAGAAAGAATCTTTAACAAAACAAAGCGCTGCAATAAAAACTGAGCTGGCACTAAAATATGATGCGGTTTCAAAAGCAAGAGAAAATTTTTTAGCAGAATCAGATGGCAGCGGGGGCACCGGAAAAGCAGGCATAAAAGATATTGCAATGGCCAAAAGAATGGAATATCAGAAGCTGGATACAGGCTACCAAACCCTGCTTAAAGAAAGCCGGCCAAAACTGGATAGCGCTGAAGCAGCATCAAAGGAAATAGACAATAAAATAAAGGCCGAAGAATCCAATTTTATTTTATACCTGAACAATGGTTTTTTAACAAGAGTGGAAGCACTCAATAATTTATTAAAAGATAATTCAGCCCTTCAGTTCCGGTATTATCTTATTGTTTTCATTTTAATGCTGATAGAACTGATGCCGGTAATTGCAAAAACCATGTTACCATCGGGCAGTTATGATGAAAAAGTAATGCTGAGGGAAGAAATGGAAATAGACATCGCCAACAGCAATATCCGCAAAGAACAGCAACTTAAAGAACTCTACAACCGAATGGCGTTTGACAACGATGCGGAAGCTATTACTGCATTCTTTTCATTGACAAAAGATGACCGGAACGAAAAAATGAAAGCCTTCAGTAAAAAATGGAAGGAGGAAAATCACCAGACCTTTGACGGGCTGTGGGAAAAAATGAAGAAAGAGATACTGACAAAGCAGGAGAATTAGCCGTTAGTTAAATTTTGAGTTATACTTACTTGAAATTAAAAATACATCCGGGTCGGTTAAGTTCATTATGGTATAAACGGCTTTGGCCTTATCTGCGGAAATAGTATAATAGTGTTCACAGATTTTAAAGCCCATCCAATAGCCTAAATCTCTTGGCCGGCCACTATCGTAGTTATTGTAAAGCCAGTAACTGGTATTGTTTGTCTTCATATCATTTTTAAACCGGATCCATAAATCATTTTCATGTTTGTTGGCAAATGCGTGCATATCGGGATTATTCAATTTTTGGGTAACCAGGTAAGCGATAAAATCTGCACTTCCTTCAATCAAACATTTTCCTGATAAATTGTCAGAATTTTTTAACAGCTGATTTCTATGCGTTAACTCATGAATTATTGTTACCGGCATTACATCAATTTTCCTTACCAGTTCTGTAAATAATGGATTCGTAAAACTTACCGGTATTGAATCCGGAAGGCTCCAGTAATCCATACCAATAGCTATACCGGCTTTTTTAGATTGCCCGCCGGTGTAAAATTGTGTGAACATAAAATAAATGTCACCATAGGTAGCAGCAGGATAAATGGCTTTGAATTTTTTCAGGTATTCCCTGATTTCAACTTCATAGTTCTTTATTTTTTCTGTTGTGGCCCTGCATGTAGAAAAATAATCCCTTTCACTATTTATATATTTCACAAATCCCTGTGCAGTTAGTTTGTTTGATGCAAAAATCTCTTTCAGGCAACGGCTGGCTTTTTTAATATAAATGCTGTCAAATACCTTTTCCTGAAAAGCCGGGGATGCCCCCCTGCAAAGATCATATGCTCTCCAAAAATTGTCAATGTCTGTAGTAAATAAACTGACTTTTTTTTCTGTTTTGTAACTAATGGTATTAACCGTTTTATTTGTGCCTGTACAGGATAAAGCCAATGAATATAACAGCAGTGATGTAATTCTCATATAGTATAAAAGTAATTCGTTTTATTTGTAAAATGTGATTACGAAAACCTGGTATTTATGGGTGGATTCATTAACCGTTTGGAAGTATATTTGCCAACCATGGCAAAAGCAACTGCAGAAACACCTTTAATGCAACAACACAATGCCATCAAGGCTAAATACCCTGATGCTATATTGCTTTTCAGAGTAGGTGATTTTTATGAAACGTTCGGGCAGGATGCCATAACCACTTCGGCTGTTTTAGGCATTACTTTAACCAAACGGAATAACGGCAATCCTGCCGCAGCCGAACTGGCCGGGTTTCCTTATCATGCACTGGACACTTATTTACACAAACTGGTAAAAGCCGGTTACCGGGTTGCCATCTGCGACCAGTTGGAAGACCCAAAAATGGCCAAAGGCATTGTAAAACGTGGCGTAACAGAACTGGTTACACCCGGCGTTGCCACCAGCGACAAATTACTGGAACACAACAGTAATAATTTTTTAGCTGCCCTGCATTTTCAGGATGAAAAATCCGATAGCTATCGGATAGGCATTGCTTTTTTAGATATCAGCACCGGCGAATTTTTTGTGGCCGAAGGCGATAAGGAATATGCCGATAAATTATTGCAGAGCCTAAAACCAGCTGAAGTAATTTTTCAGCGCAGCCGGCAAAAATATTTTAAAGAAACTTTTGGCAGTAAATTTTTTACGTATACTCTGGAAGAGTGGATCTTTGCTGAAGCGTATGCAACGGAGAGTTTATTAAAACATTTTGGAACACATAGTTTAAAGGGTTTTGGGATTGAAGGTTTTAAATCCGGTATCATTGCTGCAGGTGCCATACTGCATTATTTAAAAAATACCGAACATCCAAATCTTGGCCATATTACATCGTTACAAAGAATAGACCGGGACGAACATTTGTGGATGGATCGATTTACCATACGTAACCTGGAATTATTTGGCGGAGCCGATGGAAGTAATACATTGCTGAAAGTACTTGATAATACGGTATCTGCAATGGGTGCAAGGTTATTAAAACGCTGGATGGTTCTGCCATTGAATAATATCGTAAAAATTAATGAACGGCTGAATACGGTTGAATACCTTATAAAGGAAGTTGAACTACGGAATAAAATTACACAGTTCATAAAACAGGCGGGGGACGTGGAAAGGCTGGTAAGCAAAGTGCCGTTGAAAAAAATAAACCCAAGGGAAGTTTTACATATTGCCAAAGGGCTGCAACAAACAGAATTGATAAAGTCTGTTTGTGAATCTGCTTCCAATGATTATTTAAAAAGACTGGGCGATTCACTGAATCCCTGTACATATATTTTTGATAAAATCATAAAAGAGATCAATGAGAATCCTCCTGCTGCTGCAACCAAAGGAGGTATGATTGCTGCAGGAATAAATGAAGAATTGGATGGGTTAAGGAAAATTGCCAGCGGGGGAAAAGATTACCTGCTAGAAATTCAGCAGCGGGAAGCAATGGCAACAGGTATATCTTCCTTAAAAATAAGTTTCAATAATGTATTTGGATATTACCTTGAAGTAACCCATGCACACAAAGCCAAAGTGCCTGATGCCTGGATACGCAAACAAACTTTGGTCAATGCCGAAAGGTATGTTACCCCGGAGTTAAAAGAATATGAAGAAAAAATTATTGGTGCCGAGGATAAGATACTGCAGATCGAAATGCAGCTGTTTGAAGAATTATTAAATGAACTGCAGGATTATATTGCGCCCATGCAGGTGAACGGACATGTAATGGCCGTGCTGGATTGCCTCTGTTGTTTTGCCAACAATGCCCTGCAATTCAAATATAAGAAACCGGTTATTCAGGATGATTTTATTCTGGATATAAAAGAAAGTCGCCACCCGGTGATAGAAAGAAACCTGCCGTCAGGAGAAAGTTATATTGCCAATGATATTTTTTTAGACCCGGATGTACAACAGATCATTATTTTAACCGGCCCCAATATGAGTGGTAAAAGTGCCATTTTAAGGCAGACAGCACTTATTACATTGATGGCTCACATGGGAAGTTTTGTTCCGTCGAGTGATGCAAAAATTCCATTAACCGATAAAATATTTACAAGGGTAGGGGCCAGTGATAATTTAAGTGGCGGTGAAAGTACATTCATGGTGGAGATGAATGAAACCGCCAGCATCATTAACAACCTTACCAAACGGAGTTTAATATTGCTGGATGAGATTGGCCGTGGTACATCAACTTATGATGGGATAAGTATTGCCTGGAGCATTGCAGAATTTTTACATAATTCGTTACATCAGCCCAAAACATTATTTGCCACCCACTATCACGAGTTGAATGAACTTGAAAATAAACTTGACCGCATAAAAAACTATCACGTAACCAATAAGGAAGTGGGCAATAAAATAATTTTTTTGCGTAAACTTGCACCGGGTGGCAGTATCCATAGTTTTGGAATTCATGTGGCAAGAATGGCAGGAATGCCACCATCACTTATTGACAGGGCCAATGAAATTTTACATCAACTGGAAGAAAGCAGGGAAGGTGGACAGGAAATAAATCTGGATGAAAACTTAAAAAAACTGCTGCTACCTAATTCAGGTAACCAACAGATGCAACTCAGCATTTTTGATGCACACTCTGCAACCTTTGCTGAAATTAGAAAATTACTGGATGCAGTTGATATAAACCGGTTGACTCCTGTTGAGGCCTTATTAAAACTGCAGGAAATAAAAGGTAAGGTTAAGTAGATATCCATGCACCAATATCCCCTGATTTATGTAATTCTTCAGATTTCTTCATCCAAACATGTTAAAATCGTATTAACACCTGCAGCAATACTTCCTGCAAACGAATCTTTATAATAATATTGCACCAATTATGGTTAAAAAAGTACTGATCCTACTGGTTTTTGTTATTGCTTTAATAGGTAAGAATTTTGCACAACCCTGTGTTCTTCCCGGTATGACACCGGATAAGGCAATACCTGTTTGTGGAACATCCGTTTTCCGTCAGGATCAGGTAACTAACTGTACAGGGCCAAATGTTTCCCAAACGAGTTGTACTGATCAGGTAACATCAGCTAAATCTTTCTGGTATAAGTTTACCTGTTTCCAGACAGGCACTTTAGGTTTTTTAATAAGAGGGATTTCTATTACAGATGACTACGATTGGGTGCTGTTTGATATTACCGGGCGCAACCCAAATGATGTATTCGCTACTGCTTCTTTACAGGTATCATTAAATATATATGGTACTACCGGTAATGGTTCGGGTGCTCCATTTCCTAATTCACCAACGGGCTGCAGTGCAAATGGTTCAGGTGATGTGCATTGTGCAGGAGATGCGGCCGGCAATTCACCTTTTAACCGAATGCCGGTTATTACTGCAGGGCACGATTATTTGTTAATGGTTACTAACTGGACCTCAGGTAGTACACAGGGATATAATCTGTCTTTTTCAGGCGGTACAGCAAATATTACCGATCCTAAAGAACCGCACCTGCAAAGTGCAAAAGCTGCCTGCGATGGTACAAAAACGACCATCAAACTGAATAAAAGGATGAAGTGTAACAGTCTTACCGACAGCGGATCAGAATTTACAATTTCTCCTGCAATGGCAAATGTTATTTCAGCAAGCGGATCTGGTTGCACCAGTGGTTTTGATATGGATTCACTGATACTTACCCTTGACAACCCATTACCTCCGGGCAATTATACCATTACCATTGCTAATGGAACCGATGGTAATACCATAAAAGATAATTGCGACAGAATCATACCCGTTGGAGAAAATATATCACTCGTAGTTTATCCGTTACTACCAACGCCGATGGACAGCATAACAAAAATGGGTTGTGCCCCTGATGAACTGCAACTGGTTTTCCGGAAAAATATGAAATGCAGCACTATTGCAGCAGATGGGAGTGATTTTGTGGTAACCATGCTTTCCGGTACAACAGCTGTAACAGTTGTTGGGGCATCCGGTAATTGTTCTGCTGATGGATTAACACCCATCATCAAAGTAAAATTGTCGGCACCTATTCAAACAAAAGGTACTTACCAAATAAGACTGGTATCAGGCACTGATGGTAATACCATTGGCGACGAATGTAACCAGTTCACCCCTGCGGGTGCCACTTTGAATTTTAATACAAAGGATACGGTGAATGCCGTTTTCAGTTATAATATAAAACTGGGTTGCCTGCGGGATACCATTAATTATTTTCACGACGGAAGAAATGAAGTAAATGTCTGGAAATGGAATTTTGATAACCTGCGCAAGAGCAACCTGCAAAACCCTAACATTGTTTATGGTTCGTTCGGTCAAAAGCAAACTCAACTCATAGTATCCAATGGAGTATGTACAGATACAAGCGCTGTCATCCCAATTTTACTGGACAATGAACTGAATGCAGCTTTTGAAGCAACAGCAGTTGTTTGTCCAAATGATCTTGTTGTGTTTAAAGATAACAGCATCGGCAATATTGTTTCGTGGAACTGGGATTTTGGAAATGGAATAACCGGTAATGTACAATCACCACCATCACAATCTTATCTTCCGGCATCGGTAACCCGGGATGTTTTTCCCAGGCTGATCGTACAGAATAATTTGGGATGTTATGATACGGCGATACAGAAAATAGTGGTACCCAACAGTTGCTATATAGCCGTACCCAATGCATTTACTCCAAACAATGACGGGTTGAATGATTTCCTGTACCCCCTGAATGCTTATAAATCAGTTGATCTTTTGTTCCGGGTGTATAACCGTGTCGGGCAATTGGTTTTTGAAACCCGTGACTGGACAAAAAAATGGGACGCAAGATTTAAGGGACAGAGCGCTGACCCGGGAACCTACGTTTGGATATTGATCTATACAGATGGCCAAACCGGAAAAAGGGTTCAGCAGAAAGGGAGTACGATCTTGTTGAGATAGAATATTAATGAAAACCTGATACTGGATACTAGATCTTTGATACTGGATAAAGTTCAATAAGTGAAAAGCTTTTCAATATTTCAGAGTCTATCCAGCATCCAGTATCCAGCATCACCTCCCCAATAATTTTCTTTCATCCCGTTCTTCCCTCAGCATAGCTCCAAAATCCATTTTACGCACCATAGTTTTTATGACCATTGCCATTCTTTTTGTTTTGGTAGGTTCTGTTTTTGCTGATCCAATCCATTTGGTAAAATAATTGCGGTGGCCCTGGGGCAGGCTGTTAAAATATTTGAGTGCTTCGGGTTCATCCTGCAAACATTCCAGTAATTCTGCCGGCGGAAGTATGGGAGAATCGTCCAGTTCAAGTTGTACTTTTAAAGATTCTCCAAAGCGTTTACCTGTGGCCTTTCTCATACCTGCATTGATGGCCAGGATAAAATCTCCGCCACCCATGGGCACCAGTGCAACCTTCTCTATTTTATAATCATCGAGTTTACCTTTTACCCGGTATGATCTTTTTACACCGGGATTTAATTTCTTTGATATTTTTTCAGACACCACAATATAGGTCCAGCCAGTCTTTTCGCCCTGCTTGCCGAATTTTTGTATGGTGGCGGTGAATGTGAGCATGGTTTTAAAAGATAAATATAAACCTGTTTAATAAAATGAGTAAAAAAACCACCTGCCAACCGGCAAATGGTTCTATTATGCAAACAATCAAAAATTAACTTCCTGCACCCACACGTTGTTGCTCTTCCTCTGTAACTGACCTGCGGCTGCTCTGCCCTTCTGCTTCCTTTCCGGAATTTTACCAAACTCAAAATTGCCATTCTTATCGGTTAAATCAGCCTTTACAATTGCCTTGTTGCCGGCTTTTACGAATTGAACAGTTGCAGATTCTACCGGTTGTTTATTGGCAGTAATAATATTGGCAGATATTTTACCGGTTTTGTTTTCTGTAAAGAGCAATGTAGCCAATAGCAATGATTTTTTTTCATGGCCGATAATTTTTGGCTTAAACTTTAATTAGTGGCAACATAAAAATGCACTAAATACTTTGTTCAGAAAATATAAAATGGATGAAGGGCAATAATTATATATGGCAAGGAGTTGTTAAATTCCTGCAGGGGCTAAGCGGCTGCCGGGCTGGAAGATTGGCCAGGCTTATATTAACTGAGTTTGTAATAAGAAATGTTAAATAGGGTTCCTGTCGGGAAAGTTCCCCAAAGTGCTTAAAAACTATCATTTTTTGTCTACCTTACACGTCGGTTTTGTCTGGAGTGGTCCAGCTGAACCTAAACCAATCAAATATCTATGAAATTTAAGTTAACCGCTGCCAAAAATTACAGCAAAGGCATTAAGCTGCTTTTGGTTTTTATCTTCATCATTTTAGTGATTACTGTTTATCAATCCAGCCAGGTAATCAAAACCGGCAGGTGGATAACAAATGCTCAGGAAATGCTGCGGTATTCTAAAAAAGTACTCTTCCTTGCATTAGATAATGAATCCCGCTTCAGGGGTTATATACTAACCGGGCAAAAAACGTTGTTAGAACCGCTGGAAAGATCACAAAAAGAAATTTATAACGGGCTGAGTAACCTGAAAAAGCTTACTACTAATAATCCTGTTCAACGGGCACGTACCGACTCCCTGTCATTTTATGTTGATCAAAGAATTACCTTTTCAAACCTTAATATAACAAACTATGATACAAACGGTGTTGACGCAGTTAGTAAGATGGTTGAAACCAGTGAAGGTAAATTATATACCGACCGCATCCGTCTTTTGGGTGATGAGATACAGGACACCGAAAATGGTTTGATGATACTGCACAGGGACGCTAATAACAAAAGTGTCATCAACCTGCAACGGGTATTGTTACTGATCATAGCAGGTATTGTTTTATTACTGGTAGCTTTTTCCCGGAAAGTAAGGGCCGACAATGTTGAAAAGGAAAAAGCGGCAGGGGCATTGAAAAAAATGAATGATGAGCTGGAGCAAAGGGTCATTGAACGGACCCAGGAATTAAATATCAAGGAAAAATTATTCCGGGCATTGGTTGAAAATAATGAAGGGATCATCTCACTGGTCGATGAAAAATTAAATGTCCTTTTCCGGAGCGCTTCCACTGCTCATATTACCGGTCGGCATTTAGGAGAAAATGAAAAAGTTCCTCTTGCGGAATATTTACACCCGGATGATATTAAGCATGTAAAGGCAATGATGGCCGAAGCCATTGCCAATCCCGGAAAAACAATTACTGTATCCCTTCGGTTGAAGCATAAAGACGGTCATTATATCTGGCTGGAAGGGGTGGTTAAGAATATGTTGCTTGACCAGGCGATCAAAGGCATTATTGCAAACCTTCGTGATATCAGCGAACGTAAGGAAGCTGAAATAGAAATAAGGTCAGCCGTAGAACGCTATGATATTCTTTCACAGGCAACCAGTGATACCATTTGGGATTGGGATATTGTAAATAACACGATGCTGTATAACGAGGGTATCACTAAAACGTTCGGTTACCAGGCATCTGAAGTAGGGAATGTTGTTGACTGGTGGAATGAAAAACTGTACCCTGATGATTTTAAAAAAGTAACTGAAATGGTAGAAGAGGTTTTTGAAAAGGGATTGCAGAAATTTCAATTGACTTACCGGTTCCGCTGCGCTGACGGATCGTATAAATATGTTTTTGACAGGGCTTATGTAATGTTTGATGAAAATAATGTTCCTTGCCGGATGATCGGTGCAATGCAGGATATCAGCTCCCGGGTAGAAGAGGAAATGAGGGTATCAAAAGCCATCATTGATACACAGGAAAAGGAACGGCAGTATATCGGGGCGGAACTGCATGATAATGTAAACCAGGTGCTGGCCAGTTCATTGCTGGTTCTGGGTATGATCAAAAATGAGAAAATGAACAAAAATGATACCCTTGAATTTATTGAAACAGGTAAGGAATATATTAATAGTGCGATAGAGGAATTGAGAAAACTATCGCATGAACTGGCGCCTGCTTCTTTTGATAATCTTACTTTAAAAGATGCTTTCGGAAACCTGTTGCAGGATTTTAATTTAAACAACCGGTTTAAAATAAAATTCAAATTTGATGAATTATGCAATACGGTCAGTGATGATATCCAGATAAACCTGTACAGGATCATGCAGGAGCAAATGAAAAACATTGTCAAGTATGCAGAAGCAAAAAAAATTGAAATAGCAGTAACACGGGTAAACGGGTCAATCAACCTGCGGGTTTTTGATAACGGCAAAGGCTTTGATGTAAAGACCGTGAAGAATGGGATCGGCCTCAGTAACATTAAAAAAAGGGCCGAATCATTGTCCGGTAAATTTCTGTTGAACTCGTCACCGGGTAAAGGTTGTGAAATTATAGTGGTGATACCGGTATTAGAAATACCCATGTCCAAGACTGCTTAGTGTCGTTGGAACTTTCTGTACATGTTATACCTGCTCCAAAAAACTGGCCTTCATCTTTCCCATCAGGTCTGTTTCCAGCATGCGATTTGCAATACGTATCATATTCTTAAATGCCATGGCGTGAGAAATACCATGACCGATGATAACCGGTTTGTTTACACCGAGTACGGGCACGCCGCCATATTGTTCAAAGTTCAGGCTGTTAAAATATGTATCATCCATACTGCGGCGCTTGCTGATATCGTAAATGCTTTCGGCTAACTTTAAAATTACATTACCGGTAAAGCCTTCACAAACAAAAACATCAGCCTTTGCTGATAATATATCACGGCCTTCCACATTGCCAATGAAATTGATCTGTTTATTTTCTTTTAAGAGTGGATAAGTGGCCTGTGCTAAAATATTTCCCTTACCTTCTTCTTCACCTAAATTTACCAGCCCTACTTTTGGGTTATCAAAATTTAAAATGTGTTTTGCAAAAAGAGAACCAAGTATGGCAAACTGGTTGAGGTTTTCAGGTTTGCAATCTGCATTAAGCCCCACATCAACCAATAAACCAAGACTGCCATCTTCCCTGGGCATATAACCCCCAATAGTTGGTCGTAAAACACCTTCCATAGCTTTGATGCTGAAGAGAGCGCCTACCATCATGGCACCGGTATTGCCTGCACTGATGAACGCATCTGTTTTTCCGGTTGCCAGTAAATGAAAGCCAATGGCAATGGATGACTGTTGTTTTTCTTTTAATGCTTTGGTGGGGTGGTCGTTCATATCAATAACCTGTGCGGCATGAACGATACTGTAATTTTTTTCAGGAACAGGATGATTGATGAGATGCGCTTTTATCTGTTCTTCATCACCAATTAAAGTAAGTTGAATATCAGTTGTGGCAGTGGCTATAAATTCAGCGGTTCCCTTCACTGCTTCCAATGGTGCAAAGTCACCTCCCATCATGTCCAGCCCTATATTCATACTGATTTCTTATTTCATTTTGTATGGTCATCCGAATTGGGCACAATGTAAAACCTTTTTTAGATACTCAAGCATAACATGTTATTCTATAAATGCAAAATTCTAAACCAGAATGCAGGCGACAGGATTTCGGACCTGCCTGCCGGCAGGCAGGTTTAGAATTGATACGTTGAAAAATATTATGCCTTTAGGGGCGCTTTTTCAGCTACTAATTTTCCTTTGTAGAATAATTTTCCTTCACTAACATGGGCACGGTGGCGTACATGTGTCTCCCCGGTAGTTTTATCAACACTCAAAGTTGTTTCAGATGCCTTGTAGTGCGTTCTTCTTTTTGCACTGCGTTGCTGTGAGTGGCGCCTTTTTGGATTTGGCATATCGCTTGGTTTTAAATTTTAAAATGTATTATTACTTTTTTGTTTTTACTCTTTTTGGTTTTTTAAACTGTTCCAGTCCTTTCCACAAATGGGTGGCATTGGTTTGCTCTTCCTTTACCTCCATCGCCTTTAGTTTCTCCAGCACCTCATTGTTACATTGCCGTCCACCCATTTTTTCTTCGCTGCACATTTTCTGCAGCGGGAAACTCAGCAGCACAAATTCATAGATCCAGTTGCCAACATCAATATGGCTTTCTGTCCTGGAAATATAATGTACATCCGGGTCTTCTTCCTGCCCGTTCATTTCATCCGGGTTTTCAACTAACTTTACCAGCATGTTAAACTCATCCCAGATATCCATGTTCAACAGGGGATTTCCACAACGGTCGCAGATCACATCTGCTTGACCACCGATCTCGAATTTTAAAAGCATAAAACTGCTTTTTTTGTCGAGTACCAGCTTTATATTGGCATGGCAGTTGGTAAAGTCGGGATCCCCTTTTTCAACAAAGAACTTATCATCCACAACGTAACTAAACTCATGAATCCCCTGCTTCAACCCCACAAAAGCTATTTCAAACGCCCGTTTATTAGCCATTACGTATGGTTTAAAGGACGGCAAAGGTAAGGGAATATTTGCAATTTTTGGGTTGAAAATGAGATTTTATTAGGAGTAAAAACGATTGATTTTGCTTTTATTCCGATCATTTGAATACCCGGATACCGGCTTTTCCTATTTGTTTAATAACCTCAACCATCTAAGAAAGCTCATTCGGCTGCTTAAAATCAAGATGATATAATTACTTTTAGGGTTGATATGAAGCTCAGAAGATCCCTCTTTTTTACACTTTTTTTATTGATAATTGCCTCACTCATCCATATTTATTCGATGAGCCCGGCACGTGTGGAAGACCATTATTCAAACGGAATTTATCCTCACATGAGCCGTTTTTTAAGGTACACATTCGGTTGGCTCCCTTTCAGCTTTGGTGATGTATTATATGGATCGGTTGTTTTATGGTTGATATACAAACTGGTGAACGGCATAAAAGCATTGTTTAAAAAGCAGGTGACACTAAAGAATTTTTCTGCCGGTTGTTTAGCAGCATTAAACATTTTATTGATCATCTATGTTTTTTTCAATGCTTTTTGGGGAATAAATTATAACCGCAAAGGCATTGCAAAACAGTTGAATTTAAAAATGGAAAAATACAGTCTGGATGAATTGAAAAATATTAATGAACTGTTGATTAAAAAAACAAATTCTTCAAAGCAATTCCTGCTAAACCAGCAAAGCAGGTATCCTTCAAACAGCCGGTTATTTTCAAGCGTAAAACAGGCATATGTAAATGCAGAAAGGGTATTTCCTTTTCTGCAATATCAACCCGTTTCTTTAAAACCATCTTTGTGGAGCTGGTTTGGTAACTACATGGGCTTTACGGGTTATTATAATCCGTTCACCGGCGAAGCACAGGTAAATACACTGGTTCCAAAATTTTTACAACCCTTTACTACCTGTCATGAAGTAGCACACCAGCTGGGGTATGCAAAAGAGATGGAAGCCAATTTTGTAGCTTACCTGGCGGCTGCTCAATCAGGGGATGCCTTACTGCTTTATTCCGTCTATCTTGATCTGTTTATGTACAGTAACCGTAATCTTTCTATGAGTGATTCTGCAGCAGCAAAAGAATCCGGTAAGCAATTGTTACCATCAGTCAGAACAGATCTGAACGAATGGAAAACCTTTTATAAAAAATACAGGAACCCCGTTGAACCTGTTTTCCGGTGGATATATGGAATTTATTTAGAACGAAACCAGCAGCCACAGGGCCTGTTAAGCTATGATGAAGTAACAGGGTTTTTGATCGCTTACTATAAAAAATTCGGCAAGATATAATTCAGATACCTGTTACTGTTTATTCATAGCTTTGAACATTCTACTGTTTCTGTTGTTTTATTACGGTGAAACTATTCATTTCAATATTCATTCCACTTTTAGTGGGCGGCCTCTCCGGATTTTTTACTTCTTCGGGAGTGAATGGGTGGTATGCAATGGCAAACAAACCCTGGTTCAATCCACCCAACTGGATTTTTGCACCGGTTTGGACATTGCTTTATATTTTGATGGGCATTGCATTTTATTTAATATGGAAAGCAGATGCCCATCATCAGATCAAACAAACGGCCATTATATTATTTGCCGTTCAGTTAGTCCTGAATTTTTTCTGGTCGGTCATTTTCTTTAAAGCACAACAACCCGGATGGGCCTTTGCAGAAATACTGCTGATGTGGGTAATGATACTGTTCACCATTCTTTGGTTTGGTAAAATTTCATCAACGGCCGCCTGGTTACTGGTGCCTTATATCTGTTGGGTAAGTTTCGCCTCGGTATTGAATTATGCGGTTTGGAAATTAAATTAAAATTTTAGTTGGTTCCTGAACGCTGCATCAAACATGATCTGAACTTCAAAGGGATCCAGCCATCCCTCCAGTTTTTGCTCTTCCTCCACGGTGAGGTCATTAAAGAAGATCGCCAGCTCCATTCGGGTGCCATTCTTCATGGTCAAATAAATAACATGGGTAAGCACAGAACCGGTACTGCCGCCCTTTACCCCATAATGTTTAAATACCGCCTGGAATGCTTTGTTTTCCATCGGAAATTCAAGAACCTCTGCAATCGGGAAAAAAGCATCCTCATTCAGTACTTCTCTTTTGTTTAATGCCTGCACCACCTGCACATATTCTTTGGTGGTAGAAGCAGGCAGACGGTCGCTCCATAATTTTTGCAGTTTCAATGAAAATTGCCCGGGCATAAACGTTGATTTAAAATGGCTGTCTTCTTTCAACTGCACATGCAGATCAAAGGCTTCCATGCTGTATTTTTTATCCGAAAGGCCGCTTATATATTTAATGAGTTTAGCTTCTGTCGATTTTTTGGGTACCTGGTAAAGGAACATGGCACTTACAAAGGGATAAATGGCCGTATGCTGTTTCAGGTTAAATAAAGCGATATTATCTTTTACATTATCAAAGCCAAGCAGATCCATTAGATATTCGGTATTGGCATTGCTGCTGAACATGATCATACCACGGGCCACATCAACCAGTTTTACGCTGTCTCCCTTAACCAGTTTATTATCTTTTGCATACTTCAGCCAAGCCGGGTGTGCACCTCCATCGGTATCAGGAATATAATATTTGTCCAGCTCATCAAGGCCTGCATAGCTGTTTTCATTGATCACTTCACCGGCTGACTGTTTTGCAAATTCAATGGCCACCATAATTTTTACAGTACTGGCAAGGGGCATTAATTTATTTTCATTAAGACTGGTGATTACTGAATCGTTACGGGTAATATATACAGAGGCCCTGCTTTTATTGGCATTAATAAAGTTGAGGAAAGAATCCGCTAAAGCAGGTTTCAGTTGTGCGAAGCTAAAATGGCCAATGAAGAAAGTGAACAGTACTAATACTATTGCCGGTGTATATTTATATAATGGGTTGTTCATCAATTAAATTTACCAGGGTTAAAAGCTATTCTTCCACATCATACTTTCTACCGGTTTATTATGCTGTCCGCTGTATTTTGCATTTTTCTTTTGGTTATATTTTACTTCGATCTCCCCGTCAACCGGGAAATAGATCAGCTGTCCAATGGGCATACCTGCATAAACCCTTACCGGTTGTTTAACAGAGATCTCCAATGTCCAGTTACCGCAAAATCCAACGTCGCCTTTACCGGCGGTGGCGTGTATATCAATACCCAGCCGGCCGGTACTTGATTTGCCTTCTAAAAAAGGGACATGGGCATGCGTTTCGGTATATTCTTCTGTAACGCCAAGATAAAACTCCTGTGGCTGTAAAACGATCCCTTCTTCAGGGATTTCAAAATGTTCAATGGTATTATGTTTCCTGGAGTCCAGTTCCCTGTTGGTATAAGTGGCGAGGTATCTGCCCAGGTGCACATCGTAACTGTTGCTGCCCAGGCATTCCCTGTCGTATGGTTCAATTTTTATAGTGCCTTTTCCAATTTCTTCTAAAATTCTTTTATCGCTCAGAATCATGGTATAGTTGTTAATTTGTTTTTTGGTAGTACAAATATTCAATCTCAAATTTACAATCTCAAATCCCCGGCTGATTTATGCCATTGGTTTATCAACAAAATATTAACGCTGTTACAAAAATGGCTGTTTGGCATATTGCTGAGAAAGAAGATTTTTTTCTGCAGCAGGTGCCATTACAACGGGAGATCAGGCACTGGCATAAAAGGCTGCAACACCTGGCCGGGCGTATATTATTGAAAGAATTGTATCCTGATTTTCCGGTGGCCTTGATACAGGTTGCTGATACTAAAAAACCTTTTTTAGAAAATGAACCCTTTCATTTTTCTATTTCACATTGCGGGGATTATGCAGCGGTCATCGTCAGCAAAACCTTCAGGGTGGGCGTTGATGTGGAGATGGTGAATGAAAAGATCGGGCAGATACAGAAAAAATTTATGAGTACGGCGGAAATGAAAATACTCAATGTTCAATGCCTGCCTACAGCACAAACTGGCCAAATGCCCAATGCCCAATACCCAATGACCAATACCCAATGTTTAACGCTCTGCTGGAGTGTGAAGGAATCTGTTTATAAATGGTGGGGCAGGGGTTCGGTTGATTTTAAAAGAGGAATTGTTTTAACAACAATCACCGGTGATAAAAGTGAAGGCACGGTGCACTGCGTTTTCAGGGATAAAACAGAACTGTGTGTTCATTATTTATTTTTCAATAATAATTTTCTAACCTGGGTGTTAACGGATCATTGATCAGATTCTTCATCATCGGTTCCTTCCAAAAGTGGTATATCACCAACGGATGCGCCGGCAATACCTTTAACCGAACCATACATACCGCTGGTGCTTATTAAAACTTTTTCCAGTTGCTTTTCCCTTTCTTTCCATGTCTTTTCCATCTGAATTCTTTCTTTACTGATGGATTGTTTCATAGCCATAAAGCCTTCAACAATCGCTTCCATCTGTCCACGAAATTCATTGCCGGTAAGAAAATCATAGAGCATCTGCATTTTATCGCCCTTGCCATCCTGGGCTTTCTGGGCTTCAGACACTTTGATGATACCACTGCGTAAAGCATGTGCCAGGCTGCTTACCTCATGAAAGTTACATACCCATATTCCTTCTTTTTCCCCAAATTTTTCCATGCCTTTTGGGAAGGCCTGGGTAACCAGTATGGCGGCATCGGCTGACTGGTTACGTTTATCATTCTTGAGTTTTTCGATCCAGTTATTGCTCCATCCCTTGGTTCGTTTACTTTCATAAATAATTTTTCCGCAAACGACCCCGCTGGTATTTCTTACTGTTTGAATACAGTCTGCTCCTTCCACGCCCTTGCCTACTTCTTCGATCAGGTCAAATGGAAAATTCTCTTTTAAGATCTCTTCCAATAAAATTTCCTGGCTTTCTCCCTGCAGTTGCATACTGCCCTGTTCACTTTTCCGTTTCAGTTCTTCGATCAGCTTTTGCTGCTGATCCATCTGCAGTTTATACTCTTTTGTTTTTAGATCAAATAATTCCTGTTCTCTTTTAATGGTGTTGTCTTCAATTTCTTTGCGTTTCTCCAAAAAACGCTTTTCCAGCTCCATTTCAAAGTTCTTCTGCTTTTCTTCCAGCGCTGATTTATCCCTGAGTAATTCCAGTTCTTTTTTCTGTAATTCCTGTAATTGCTGTGTTTTTATCCTGGATTCATCCTCCATTATTTTCAGCTTTGCAGCTATTTGTTCACCTGCCTTTTTCTGAGCAGAGGATTCTATTGCTGTCTTTTGGGTTTCAAATTCTTCCTCTTTTTTCTTTTGCCAATCGAGCATTTTGCCACGCAGTTCTTTTTCAACTTCATTTTTGAGGCTTTCGTTCAGTTCAAACTGATGTCCGCAGTTAGGGCATGTTATTTCATTCGGCATATTCTTCAGTTTTAATACGGGTTACAAATTAATTAATAAAAATCCGTTTTGGGTACAAATTATCAGGGGCAGAAAAAGTTTTTCAGTAAAGTTAAATCCATCTGAAACATTTATTACGTAATTGAATTGCATGCCAAATCTATCCCCATGAAGCTGCTTTCTTTAAGCCAGAACTCAATCAATACATGAAAATCTACTCTCACTTCAAAATTTTAAAATGTATGAAAAGAAAAATTTATGCCTCGATCATGCTGTTAGCCATGGTTGTAAACACTTTTCCCGTGTCGGCATCCAGCCACCGGGAAGCCCCTATGATTGCCGATGACCCGATGGCAGACAACACGGATGTGTATGCCTTCAAAAGTCCTAATGATCCCAATAAGATCATTCTCATTGCTAATTACATTCCCTTCCAGTTACCCCAGGGAGGCCCTAATTTCAGTCACTTCAGTGAAAATGTACGTTACGAGATCCATATCGATAACAACGCCAATCACCTGGGCGACGACATTGTTTACCGGTTTACTTTCGACAGGAAGAACGAAGACCCTACCACTTTCTTCAACATCCGCCTGGGTAAAGAAAATCTAAAAACAACGTACAAAGTAGAAAGAAGTACTAATGGCGGATTTAATTTTCAAACTATCATCAACAACGGAATAGTGCCTCCGCCTAACGTGGGTGCAAGGTCTATCAGTTCACCGGTTGGTTTAAATGCACCCAATTATGAAACACTCATGACCAATGCCATTAAAACAGCCAGCAGCGGTGCTCGCGCAAGCGACCGGCATGCGCGCCGGAATGAACGATGCCTCGGAATGTAGTTGCAGCCCAAATCCCGCGACCTTCAGCGATAAACCGCCATTGGTT
>JANOGE010000088.1:0-34241 GCA_031414035.1 Chitinophagaceae bacterium
GTGTTCTGTCGGGGGTATTTGAAACGACCATAGAGCCCGTAAAGCTTATATTCAGGTCGCCCCCAACAGTGAATGATCCTGCTGTCAGCAGCAAACGTGCCGTCCCGGTATTGTCCACTGTTAAACTACTGGCAACTGCAACGCCATTTGCCATAGACAGGTCGCTTGTCATGCCTGGACATGTGTATGTGAGATTGCCGAATGTTTGGTTGCCTCCTGTTGGATGGGTGGTTGTTAAAGCGGTGAGGGTCATACTTGAATTGATATCCCAGGTTGCTGTTGGAATATTTCCCCCATTCTGGTTATGATTATATACAGAGCCGCTACTGATCAATAATTTACTAGCCGTAGTGCAGGTTATAATGCCTTTGTTTGTAATAACCCCAAATACATTAGTAAGAGCGCTGGCAGCATCGGTATTATAAGTACTGCCGGCATTGATGGTAAAATTGCCGCTGACCCTGGCAAAAGCACTTGCTGCTAACGTTATGTTCACATTAGCTCCAAGAGTAAGGCTACCGGCAAACAATATCTCAAAATCAGGGTCTGCAGCACTGCCCAGGGTCATGGTCATAGCTGAACTATGAACAAAGGTTATATTGCCATCATTAATTAATAAGGAACCATAGGTAACATTACCGGGCATTGTTGAAAATGTTATTGTACCTGCGGTAGCAAAGACAATATCGTCTCCGCCAACAGGTGCAACCCCACCCACCCAGTTTGCACCGGTTGTCCAGTTTTTTCCTCCTCCTGTACCACCATTCCAGGTTCTAAGAGCCGCAAAACCTGCAGAGCTATTGAATAAAAATAAAATGAGAGTTACAAGGGAAATGACGAATGGCTTTGAATTTGGTAAACTTTTTTTCATGTGTATGTTTTAAATTTTTGAGGATCAGGATCCGGGGAACTTTTTACTTAATCACATGATATTTTACACAGTAAAACGGTACTGGTTGTTAGAATGAAAACTAGTGGTATTCAAACTGATATCAAATGGTATTATAGCAATTAATACAAACTACTATGTTTCCCGGAATTTAATAATTAAAATTAGGTCTAAAATATGAATTTACAAACAATTAATACACAATATTTATAATATTTACATTTTTTGCCTGTCCCTTTCTTTTAACCCCTGAAGGCGTGTATAAAAAAAGCGCCCCAATCGGGGCGCTCCTGCGGGCTTAAGAATCATGTGTAATCTTTATTCTTTTATGAACTTAATTGCATTGGTTTGTCCGTCACTGAAAACGCCTTTGATCATATACAAACCAGCCGGTAACTGAGCAATATCCAGACTCACCACACTTGATCCGGGTTGAAGCTTAATGCTGCTGCGGTACACGATCTTTCCGTCTAGTGAAACGATCGCAAGGTTTACCACATCCTGTTTATTGGTATTGATCTTAAGCTGGGCAAGGTTTGCAACCGGGTTAGGCGCAATACCAGATAATTGTATATCTTTTGCCTGGCTGCTTAATTTTACAATGGCTGAAAAAGATACCTTACCATCCACATCGATCATTTTTAAACGATAGTAAACAGTACCTAATGGAGCTGTGTTATCCATATAATTGAAAGGCTGTGCACAACGAGCCTGGCTGGCGGTAAGGCTATTGATAGTTGTAAAATTAATACCGTCAACGGAACGTAATAATTCAAAAATAGCCTGAGAAGAAGAACAGCTGGCCTGCCAGTTCAGTGTATTATAGCCATTCCCTTTAGAAGCATTGAAATAGGTTATTTTTATTGACAAGATGCCATAATCTATATTACCTACTCCAAAAGGAGAGAAACTGATTATGCCGGTACGTGTAGCTGTATTTCCTGTGTTATCACCAGTTCCTGAAGGCACACCCCAGTTAGGTCCATCCCAATGAGCTATACCAAATTCGTTATCATTATAATTTTGAAAACTTGCACCTTCTAATACTGCATCCCAGCCTACAACCATATCAGTAGCTGCTGCTACAGGCGTACCCGGGCCATTATAATTTACTGTCCACACGGCATCAACACTAGTACTCTTTTGTTGAGCATCAAACTGGGTACCATTAGGTTCGCCATCAGTTGTAATACCTGTAAATACACAAACGTTATATGTGTTATTTGCTGTTGTAGCATCTGTTGGTGTAAGTGTTACCGGTAAGTAATATGTACCATTACCTACTGGTAATAAATAGGCTGCATTTGCTGCCAGGTTATTTACTCTTACAAAACCTTTTACACCTGTGCCATAATCTACAAGGGTTGCTATTTGTTTGGTAGCACCAAAACCAGAACCTCCAATTGCATTTCCATTTGCAATAGTTAATGTATTGCCGGTAGGTATGGTTAGTATACCATTGTTTAATGTTACTGCAGCATTTACTGTCTGATTAATACTCAGGCTAACTCCGTTTGTATTATCAACAATTAAATTATTAAAAGTAGTAGATAAACTACCGCCAATGCTTTGCGAAGCGCTTCCGTTAAAAATAACTGCAGAAACACCACTTGCGGCTAGAGTTCCACCATTATTTATCCAGTTACCCAGTATAGTGGTATTTTGAGTAGTTGCATCATAAATCCCTGCACTCATTTCAAAATCACCGCCAAGGATCCATGCTGTTGTAATCTTTTGTAAAGTTCCTGCACCGCTCTTGGTTAATTTAAATGCGCCGCTTGCAGAACCTGCCATCAGTAAATTAGCTGAACCCGGTTTAAGTATTGGAGCTCCGGTCATAGTGAAATTACCAAACTGTACAGCCGAAGTTCCGCTGGTTGAGTTAGCTCCCTTAATAGTTGTCAATGTGTTTACAGCAATACTTAATGTACCAAGTACATGTGTAATGCCTGCTCCTGCTGAAGCCCTGTTTGAAATGATCATTACATCGCCACCAACTGTTGTATTGTATGCATTCACTGATGCATCGGTAGCCAATTCTAATGAGCCTCCGTTAAGTTGTAACTGAACTGCTGCGGTACCGATAGCATTAACAACGCCAAATTTCAAAGTACCTGCTTCAAGTGTTGCTGTACCACTGGTTCGGGCTGATGCTGTACCTAAGGTCAGCTGCCCGCCTCCTGTTTTATTGAAAGCAAAATTACCGCTCAATGCACCCAACGTAACATTCAGCAAACCGTTTGACACATCAAATACAGGCGTAGCTGCTGTAAATGTTGTTGCGCCAAATGTTAAACCTCCTGTTGCATCATTTACATTAGCGCCAAGGTATGAGAACAAAGTAGCGTTTCCGATAGATAATGTTCCCAGTACATGAGTTATCCCTCCACCGGCAGTTGCTCTGTCTGAAAAGATGTTCACGCTGCCACCAACTGTAGTATTGTATGCATTTACGGTAGTGTTTGTTGCCAGGATTAATGTACCTCCATTGAGTGCTAAAGCCTGACCTGCTGCACCTAAACCTGCAGTATTGCTGAGTGCAAGAACACCAAGATCAAGCGTGCTGCCCCCCGTATAGGTATTGGCTACATTCATGGTTAACTTACCATTGTTTGTTTTACGGACAAGTGTAGTACCTGTACCATTACTGATCGCCGTTGTACTTACTATAGCTGATCCTGCAATATCAAAAGTCACTGTTTTATTTCCTGCCAGACCACCAGTCATACCAGCTGAAAAAGTAAGTGTATTTGCACCGCTGGTTGCAACCTGCGTTACAGAAAAAGATTTGCTGAAAGTAATTAAACCAGTGTAGGTTGAATTATTATCTGTACCACCACCGATACTGTAAGTTCCGGTTGTTGCCTGGTTGGCAACGGTGATTGCACGTGCTATTGTAAAACTTCCGCCAGTAAGTAATGAAGGGCTGGAATTATTAGCTGTGGTTGAAGCATTACCCAATACAATTGCTGAAGCAGCATTACCAAAAGGGCTGTTTGTACTTATGGCAACATTAGCCCCGGCTATTAATGCCCCGGCACTGATCGTTGTTGAACCTGTATATTGACTTGCACCTGACAAGGTCAATGAGCCATCTCCGGCTTTAATTAAAGCTCCATTTGTATTGGTACCTGCACCTGAAATGGTTAAGTTTGTTGCACTATTTGAAATATCAATAGTAATAGTAGTACCGGTGTTTATTATAAAGTTACGGTCAGTTGAAGCTGAACTTCCTGTGTATTGTAACCTACCTGTACCCAGTACTAAGTTAGTTGCAGTGCTGGTAGCAGCTCCCATGTTTCCTGCAATACCACCATTACCGATTGTTCCAACACTTAATATACCTGCAGTGACCGTTGTGATTCCGGTATACGTATTAACACCTGATAAATTCAGTGTACCATTACCCGCTTTGCTGATCCCAAAAGCAGCACCACTTATTATTGCAGAAACGGATAAACCATCTGCCGCATTGGTAGTGGTGAAACTACGGGTTGCTCCTAATGCAAGGTTACCGCTGATCGATGCATTTGCTGCACCACCGGTAGAACTAATATTGCCACCTAAAGTAAGCAACCCTGCACCGGTAATAACTGATCCGCCGGTAGTACCACTGTTAACAGTAAGGGCTCCTATTACATCTGAAAAACCATTCAGGTCATAAATCCCTCCATCATTTACGATAACGGCGCCACTTGAAATAGCATTAGCTACTCCATATTGCAACACACCTTCATCAATTGTAGTAGTACCTGTATATAAATTTGCACCGGATAATTTTAATGATCCTGTACCAAGTTTTGTAAGCGCACCGGTTGTATTGGTACTGGCACCAGTCAAGGTAAGCATGTTTGCACCGGCTGTTATTTCGATAGAAGAAGTTGTACCTGTATTTAAAACAAAGTTCCTGTTAGTTGATGTAGTAGCACCTGTATATTGTAAAGTACCACCACCAAGAACCAGGTTAGTTGCTGTACTTGATGCAGCGCCTAAATTTCCGGCAACGCCGCCATCCCCAATTGTTGCAACACTTAATATACCAGCACTGATTGTTGTTACACCAGTATAGGTATTTACTCCCGAGAGTATTACTGTTCCTGAAGTGGTTTTAGTTAATGCACCTGCACCAGCCAGTATCGCACTCACAGTACCCCTCTGCATAGCGTAAGAAGAACCGGTTAAAACACCACCAGAACCTGTGATGGTTCCGCCTCCGCTAAGTGTTACTGTTCCAACAGCATCAGTAAAAGTTTTTATATTAAGTGTACCACCGTTTACAGTAACTGCACCTGTTGATATCGCATTAGTGATACCATATTCCAAAGTACCACCCGCACTAATAGTTGTAGTTCCGGTATAACTATTGGCAGCACCTAATGTCCAGGTTCCTGTACCGGTTTTATCAAGCGCTCCACCTGAAGTAGCTATCACACTGTTCATAACACCAATACCCGTTCCTGTTAACTCCACATCATCACTACCCCCTCCTGATGTTATTCCTCCCGTTAAAGTTAACGTACCTGTACCGGAGGCATCAATTACAGAGCCATCTGTTGATGTAGCAATAACACGGTTTGAAGAATGCCCTGCCCCGGAATATTTTAATATTGATGATCCGGTTGTAAGTGCTATGGTTCCATTGGCAACTGTTGTAGGAGCCCCTAAAGAACTAGCCCCTCCGCTCACATCCTGCAGCGTAGTTATTAATAACGTACCCGCACTGATTGTTGTGGTACCGGTATATGTATTTAAACCTAATAAAGTAAGTGTACCGTTTCCACTCTTAGATAATGAAAGAGAAGTTGCGGTTCCATTGCTTATTACACCGGAATAAACAGCAGCCGGGCTGGAATTTGCTGTTACCGACAACGTCCTTGCTCCTGCTGCACCACTTGCATGTGTTAAATTTCCTGATCCAATTAAAGACCCAACGCTAAGATTGACATTTGCCATGTCAAGTTCTCCATTTGTCATTGTGAGTGTTCCTGTACTTGTTAATGCTGCAGTTAATCTAACCCCTGCAGAATTATCAATTGTTATATTCGATGTTGTTGGTATTGCATTCCCTGTAACCTGTGCTGAACTGCCATTATAAATTATTTGTGATCCTGCAGTATACGTCCTGGTTCCTGTTAATCGTATATTACCGGTTCCGGCAGTTGTAGAGATACCGTCAGTTGAAGCAATTTTTAAAATACCTGTTGCACTTAAAGCAAAATCAGTATTATTTGCTCCTCCCCCATCGGTTACAAAACCTGCACTTCCAATAGTAAGTGTACCACTGTTTGTAAAAATACCATTGGTACCTGTACTGAAAACATTCAATGTTCCATCTACGGTAGCCACACAAGCAGATCCTAATGTCATTAGGAATCGGAATGTTCCACTTGTGCCAATTGATAAAGTAATACCGGATGATACAGAAAATGTTCCTGTAACGGTGAGCGTATTACCACTTACCGAGGGAACCAGGTTACAATTACCGCTTACGGTTAAGCTGGCCAGGCTAATAGATGGCACCGATGTAATAGCTGCTGACTGGTTGCTGTTGATGATAATATCATCTCCGGCAACGGGCAGACCATTGCTCCAGTTACCCACCGTAGTCCAAACACCGCCTGTAGTAGGCGTCCATGTTGTAGACTTGGCAAATGCCGTACCTGTAAAAAACACGTTCATGATCACAAAAGTGATGATGACTGATTTTGAGTTTAGTAAGAACTTTTTCATGTTGTCCATTTTAATTTTTAAAATAAATTGAGATAAGCTGTTGGTTTATTACAGCAGGAAATGGACAGGTACGGCTTTTTGGGAGGATAGGGCGGACAGAAAGATTATGCTAATCGCAGTTATACATAATTAAATGCATTACTGGAATAATAATTACAAATAATAAGATTGAAAACCTGATGTGATCAAAATGATTTCGAGGGGGGTGGGTGGATTAACAAAATTTCAGATCTAAGAAATCTGTTCTCCGGTTTCAGTTTCAAATGTAATATTATATTTTATAATTGAAATGTCAAAAGAAAAAAACAGTTTTTTTATAAACCCATATATAAAATACTAATTTATAGGAATTTACCAGTATAACTTTCTTTTTGCTTTGGCAGGTCTGCCGGCTTTCCTGCAAATACAAGATGTCCACCCTCATCACCTGCTTCGGGCCCAAGGTCTATTACCCAGTCGGCACTTTTAATGATATCGGTGTTATGTTCAATTACGATTATGGAATGCCCCTGCTCTATTAATGCATTAAAGGAAGCCAGTAATTTTTTTATGTCGTGAAAATGAAGCCCTGTTGTTGGTTCATCAAAAATAAATAAGATGCTGCCTTGTGTTTTTCCCTTTCCCAGGAACGAAGCCAGCTTTACCCTTTGTGCCTCGCCTCCGCTTAACGTATCTGATGACTGACCCAGCTTTACATATCCCAAACCTACATCACTAAGTGGTTGTATTTTTTTAGCAACATCGGCACCATTTTTATCCGCACCATAAGAAGCAGCAAAAAAATCTATAGCATCATCTACACTCATATCCAGTATGTCGTAAATACTTTTGTCTTTGTATTTAACTTCAAGTACTTCTTCTTTAAATCTTTTTCCTCCGCAAACATCACAGGTAAGGTGTACATCTGCCAGGAATTGCATTTCGATGGTTTGTTCCCCTTCCCCCTTGCAGGCATCGCATCGTCCCCCATCTACATTAAAGGAAAAATGTTTAGGCATAAACCCCCGCATTTTACTTAACGGCTGTTTACTGTATAGGTCTCGTATTTCATCATAAGCTTTTATATATGTTACCGGGTTGCTGCGTGAAGATTTTCCGATCGGATTTTGGTCTATCATCTCAACCTGTGCAATATGATCCGTATCTCCTGTAACCGCTTTGTGCAAACCGGCCTTTTCAACGAATTCGCCTTTTATTTTTTGCAAAGCAGGATAAAGGATCTGTTTTACTAAAGTTGTTTTGCCGCTGCCACTAACGCCACTTACAACACACAATGTATTTAATGGAAATGTTACGGTGATATTTTTTAAATTATGCTGACGTGCACCTTCCAGTTTTATGGAACGGATCCATTTACGTACCCGTTTAGGCGGTTCAATTTTTAACAGGCCCAATAAATATTTACCGGTCAGGCTTTCTGCATTACGTATTATTTCATCATAATGGCCTTCTGCTATCACTTCTCCACCCAGGTGACTGGCAAGCGGGCCCATGTCAATTATATGATCCGCTTCACGCATCATCATTTCATCATGTTCTACCACTACTACTGTATTTCCAAGGTCCCTTAATTCCTTTAAAACTTTGATCAATTTTTGTGTATCACGGCTATGCAGGCCAATAGATGGTTCATCCAGAATGTATAAGGAGTTGGTTAAATTACTGCCCAGGCTCCGTGTTAACTGGATACGCTGACTCTCTCCTCCACTCAAAGAATTGGCTAACCGGTTTAGGGTGAGGTATCCAAGGCCCACATCCAGCAAGGTTTTTATACGATGATGAAGTTCCGTTAAAATTCTTTTTGCAACCTGTTGATCGTATGTACCCAGCTTTAATTCATCAAACCAAACCTGCAGTTCTTTTACCGGCAGTTCACACAACTCTCCGATATGTTTTCCGCCTACTTTAACATACAGTGCTTCATTTCTTAAACGATAACCTTTGCAGGAGGTACACCCTGTCCGCCCCCGGTAACGGCTCAATAAAACCCGGTATTGTACCTTGTATAAATTCTGTTCCACTTCTTTAAAAAATGCATTGATGCCATTAACATATTCATTTCCTTCCCAAAGTTGACCCAACTGTTTTTCTGTTAGATCAATAATGGGTTTGTGTATCGGGAAATCGAACTTCTTTGCAGCTTTGATGAACTGCTCTTTCCACAAACCCAGCTTTTCTCCTTTCCAGGGAGCAACGGCACCCTCATATACACTTATATTTTTATCCGGGATTATCAGGTCAGGGTCAATTCCCAAAATCTGCGAAAACCCTTCACATACCGGGCAGGCACCAAAAGGATTATTAAAAGAAAATAAATTAGGTACCGGCTCTTCAAACAGTATTCCGTCGGCTTCAAATTTATTGGAGAAATGCAGCAGCTTATTATGATTAACTTCTACATACAATTCACCTTCACCTTCATAAAAAGCAGTATTTACAGAATCGGCAATACGGTGCCTTTCCTCTTCATCAAATGGTTTTGCAACCAGCCTGTCAACCAGGAGAAAGGCCCCCCCACCCCCCGAAGGGGGGATTTCAGAAGTTGAATTTTTAACACTGATCTTTTTATCAGATTCCAGCAGGTCTTCAATCCGCACTACTTCTTGCTCCATATAAAGCCTGGAAAATCCTTTCTGCAATAAAATATTCAACTCTTCTTTTACATTTCGTTTGGCATGCTGCTTAAATGAAACCAGTAATAACACTTTATCTCCTTCCTTTGCATTTTCAATAGCATTCACCACATCTTCCACGTCATCTTTTTTAACTTCTTTTCCACTTATGGGTGAGATCGTTTTACCTGTCCTGGCAAATAATAACCGCAGGTAATCATAAATTTCTGTCATACTGCCTACGGTACTTCTTGGTGTACGGGTAATTACTTTCTGTTCGATGGCAATGGCCGGGCACAATCCTTTTATATAATCCACATCAGGTTTATTCATGCGCTGCATAAATTGCCTGGCATATGCACTCAGGCTTTCTGCATAACGGCGCTGGCCTTCTGCAAACAGCGTATCAATGGTTAATGATGACTTGCCGGAGCCCGAAACCCCTGTTACTACTATTAATTTATTACGGGGAATGGTAACATTTATATTTTTTAGATTATGTACCCTGGCCCCTTTTATAGAAATGCCGGTTTGTTTAATTACGGATCCCTCTTCAGCCTTTGTTTTGGTAATATCCATGATCAAAAATACTTACATTAATTGTGCTTCGTAAAATATGTGAAATATTTCCTAAAGCTTCCTTAAAAAGCATACGGTAAAAGAAACTATTTGTAGTTTTAATTTATTAGTATTAATAATCACCGGTAAATGTAATAAGTAGTTTTACGTAGTAAAAAAACTTTAAAAATTAAGCGTAATTACTCATACTACCTTATTTGACATCCTATATTTTTACAGTCCAATATCCAGAAAAATGAAAAGCCGAAAAGCCTATCTAAAAGACTTCTACGCATTTTTCACATTTTTTGGGTACTGTTATCAAAGTCCTAACAATCTAAAACTGTAGAAGTTTATGAAATGCCTTAAAAACCTTACTGACCAGCAACTCATCCATTTGTATATGGAAGGAGATTCCAATGCCCTTGCAACCATTATATTGCGTTATAAGGACAAAATTTACACCTCTATTTATTTACTGGTTAAAGACAAGTACCTGACCGAAGACATTTTCCAGGACGTTTTTATCCGTATAATTGACACCTTAAAGGGTGGCCGTTATACCGACGAAGGAAAATTCCTTCCATGGGCCATGCGTATTGCCCACAACATGTGTGTGGACCATTTTAGAAAAGTAAAGCGTACTCCAACCATTAAGACCAGCGATGACCGTGACATTTTTGAAGTACTTAATTTCTCTGAACCCGGAGCTGATCAAAAAATGATGAATGGACAGAGCCACGACAGGGTAAGAAAGATGGTGGATATGCTTCCCGAAGACCAGCGTGAAGTGATCATTTTACGCCATTATGCCGATCTGAGTTTTAAAGAAATTGCGGAACTTACCAGTTGCAGTATAAATACTGCCCTGGGCCGTATGCGTTATGGCCTTATAAACCTGCGTAAAATGATGACCGAAAAACAAATTGCATTATAAACTCATCCAACCCTTCCCCTTAAGGAGAAGGAGAATTTTGTAACCCCCATTACAAATTAAAAGCCTCCGTAATTTTCGGAGGCTTTTTTAGGACTAGTCATTTTTATTTCAACTTCTTAAATGCTTCCAGGCCACATTGCAGCCAGTCTTTATATTCTTTGATACCGGGTGTGTATCCTACCGGGTTGTTTAATAAAACTTCATCGGTGCTTAAAATGGCATAGAGAGGTTGTGCATTATTCTTAAAATTCTCTGTTTCAAAGGTTGCCCATTTGTCTCCAACTGATACAATGTCTTTGCCGATACCCTCTTTGGTGGTATAGGTAAACTGTTCTGCTGCAGGTAAATTTTTCTTATCATCCACATACAGTGATATAACTATAAATTTCTCTTTCATTATATTATATACTTCAGGGTCGCTCCATACATTTTCTTCCATACGCCGGCAGTTAACACAGGCATAACCTGTAAAATCCAAAAGTATTGGCTTATTTTCTGCTTTTGCCATTTTTAATCCTTCTTCATAATCATGCGAACAATTCAATCCTAAAATACAATCATTGGTGGTTTGATAAATACTGTAATATAAAGGCGGAGGGAAACCACTGATGAGTGTAAGGTTTGCCCATTTTGTATTGGTTACACCCGGAATTAAATAAATTGTAAAAGCCCCAAAAAGGAAGGCCAGTATAATTCTTGCTTTACTGAGTTTTTTTATAGGGCTATCGTGTGGAAATTTTATTTTTCCCAGCAGGTATAAGGTTATTCCGGCTCCAACCAGTATCCATATTCCGATAAATACTTCTCTTTTTAATAATCCCCAATGCTTTACCAGGTCGGCATTGGATAAAAATTTTATGGCAAGTGCTACTTCAACAAATCCTAAAACCACTTTCACGGCATTTAACCACCCTCCGGATTTTGGCAGTGAATTTAACCAGTTGGGAAATAATGCAAAAAGTGCAAAAGGCAATGCCAAAGCCAGTCCAAAGCCTCCCATACCGGCTGTTAGCTGAACAGCTCCGCCGGTTAATGAGCCCACTAATAATGATCCCAAAATAGGGCCAGTACACGAGAAGGAAACAATCGCCAATGTAAGCGCCATGAAAAATATTCCTATAATATTTCCGGTGCCCGCTTTAGAATCTGCTTTTCCTGAAAAACTGGCGGGCAATGTTATCTCGTATAACCCAAAAAAAGATAAAGCGAAAAATATAAATACCACAAAGAAGGCAACATTGAGCCAGGGATTTGTTGATACAGAGTTTAATATTTCGGGGCTGGCACTATCCAGGAAATAAAAGGGAACACTTAATAAAACATAGATAAGGAAAATGAAAAGTCCATACAATGATGCATTAAAAATACCCTGCTTTTTGCTGACCGCTTTTTTGGTAAAAAAAGAAACCGTTAAAGGGATCATAGGGAAAACACAAGGTGTTATTAATGCCACCAACCCACCAAGGAAACCCAGCAGGAAAATGGTCAATAGTCCGCCTGATCCTGAATCTTCAGCTGTTATACCGGTGCCACCACAGCTGTTCACCGGATTTTTTAAGTCAATAGCTGGTATTAAAATCCGGTTAGAAGAAGCCCTATTCACGCCACCTTCCATTTCAATTTCAATCTTTTTCTCTTCGGGAATAAAGGCATCGCGGCTGGCGGTATTATACAACAGCGACACCTTAAGACTTGATGGCACGTCACCTGCTATATTTATTTTCTGAACTACATCGAACGATTTTTCTGCAACTTCAGTTTGGGCATTATCAAAGATCTTATCAGCAATAATCTTAAAATCACCTGATAGTTGTTCTGTCCCGATTTTTTGTATGGAAGAATCTGAAAATGAAATTTTCAGGCCTTCAAACCCAATAGAAGGATTGGCTTTAACATAAACATGCCAGCCGGGCCTGACCGTTCCTTTTAAATGAAGCTCATATTGACCATTGGCAATTTTTTTTCCTATAGCTCCCCATTGAACTATTGAAGAATCCTGAGCAGACGCTGAAGTAATCAAAAAGAATAACCCTGAAACGAATAAGAAAATGATCTTTTTAAAGTACATACAGCTAAATTAAAAAAATCCCGACATCATATATCGGGAAAGTATTGAAAGCGGTTTTATTTCCCGCCAACATTAATGGTAAATGGAACATCTCTTGGGGGAAGGCAGTGCCTGTCGTTACAAACCATAAAACTTACATTACCCTTTACTACCGTTGCAATAGATGACTTTATTTTTATTTTTTGAACAAAGTCTACTTTTTTAGCATAGTATTTTAAAACAGAATTAAAATTCTTATCAAACGATTTCTCCAGTTTCCCGATCTCTTTCACTTTACCATCAAAACTTATCAGGGGGTTTGCGGTAAAGGTAATAGTAGTTGGTTCAGGTCCTTCGCCGGCATCCTGTGCATACAAATGCCAGTTACCATCAATGGATGCGGTCAGGTGAAGTTCATATATTTTGTCTGCCATTTTTTTTGCGGTATAAGTCCATTTAACCGGATTACTGATCTGTGCACTAACCGTAAATGCCATGATCAATAAAATCAAGCTCAATCCTGTTTTTTTCATGTATAATTTTTTCATATTCAAAATTACGAAATCAAAAACCACAAAGATGTCGGGTTAACGACCTGTTAACCCCATTTATTGTTAATTTATTCCGAACAGGTGGTTAAATACCTGCCGCCCGTCTTCATTACCTAATGTACTGCTGCAGGCTCTTTCAGGATGGGGCATCAGGCCAAAAACGTTTCTTTCTTTATTACATATACCTGCAATATTATGTATGGCTCCATTTGGATTGGCAGTTGTATTAATATTCCCCTTTTGATCGCAATACCGGTAAATGATCTGCCGGTGCATTTCCAGTTCCTTCAGTGTTGCATCATTGGCAAAATACCTTCCTTCGCCATGTGCCACCGGGATCTTCAAAGCGTTCCCACCCTCTGATGCCCCTTCTTTTATAAAAATATTTTTACAAACAAACTGCTGCTGGCTGTTGCGTAAAAGAACACCGGGTAAAAGGCCGCTTTCGCATAAGATCTGAAAGCCATTACAGATACCCAACACTTTCCCGCCTTTATTGGCAAATGCTATCACACTCTGCATCATCGGGCTAAACCGGGCTATGGCCCCGCATCGCAGGTAATCGCCATAGCTGAAACCGCCGGGCAAAACAATACAATCGTCAGAATTAAACATACTGATGTCTTTGTCTTTATGCCATAGCTGGATAACTTCCTGCCGTAGATCATTTTGAAGGGCTTCCATCATATCCCTGTCGCAATTACTACCGGGGAAAATTACTACGCCAAATTTCATTGATAAAAACGGATTGTGCCTTGAAGTTGGATTTTCAAAATAGCGAAGTAATTCCAGTTTGGTCATTATTTCTTAATAATAAAAAGAAAGAATTACAGAACAGGTTCGCAACCATGGTAAACCCATTATCAACTGCCGGTTACAAAAAAAATGAATCAAATGCAAATGTACAATTACAGTTTCAATTATCAGGCGAAGTAGCTGATAACAATTACAAAAATTACCAATAACCAGTGTAACAGTGTTGGGAACCAGTTTTTATCCGGGTACAAAAAAGCGGCCCCTAAAAATGCAGACAATGGTACAGCACATAAAATCCAGTAGTCAAAAGTATGTGTTTCATTTACAAAGGGTACAAATATGGCTACCATTAAATATAAAAAAACCAGGTTCCAGCTTTTCCGGGCCTGGATTAACTGCCGCCTGAAATTTTGCTGAATAAAAAATATCCCTATAACAGAAGTGAACAAAATAATAATTATAGCAGCATATGCCCATTGGGTTTGATTGAAAACCGGGTATGTTATGGCAAAACCCGGCAATTGATAGCCTTTCCATTTATCAGTTAAAAAGACCATAGCCAGTAAAAAATAATAAGGGGTAGTGATCCCGAATAAAGCAATCAGCCATTCGGCCGGTTTAAAAGGCCTGGTAATGGCTAATCCGAAAATGATCAAAGCAGCAAAGGCCAAAGAGGGGAAATAAAAAAATGTGGAAACCCCTATTGCTATTCCAATATTGAATAATGAAGATTTTGGATTCTGATCATTATACAGTCCACTCATTTTTGCCCAAACCCAAATAAGCAGGCTGTTAATGATAAGTGGAGATGACAACGTATTCCATTCCATGAACAGGGAAGTGATGAGCAGGTAACTCATACCGGTCAGGTAATTGGAACGTCGCATAATACGCTGATCATTCGCTAATTTATTGAATGATACAGCCTGGGAATATAACAGCAAGAATGCAAATAGTGGATAGATCAACGGGAAACCGTAGCCTATTGATGACAGCAGTTTTAATAATTCCTTGTACAAAAAACCATCCGTTTGCCTGGGTTGCGGGGTTGTTGGATGCAGAAAAATCGGCCATTTTAATATTACGCCATATAATAAAAGCAGAAAATTGTTATACGAGTTATTGGCCTTAAAAATACCGGTCACTGCAAAGTTGAATTATAAACCTGCCTGCCGGCAGGCTGGTGATGAATGATAAATTTCCCGAGCGAAGTTGACGAATAATATGAACCCGGAGAAAAGAATTTTTACTGATGAATGGAAGAAGACCTGGTGTTAAAAATCTATTTTGGCAAAACATATATAATTTCTGTAGGCACTGGGAATGATCAGTTGATTTGCCCCCACCTGTTTACTGAGTTTTGGCATAAATTCATAGCCCCTTTGAGGGCTTTTTATCGTGGGATTTCTTTTTATCGTCCCGTCCGGCGTAATACTCTGATCTGAAATGACCTGAAACTTTTTATCGCTGTTAAATAAAAAATGCAACTCGCCACCGGAGGTTATGGTTGAATAAGACAAGAAATTATCATCATTATCATTAAACTGATCTTTTTGAATGATTTTACTCCATTCTGTTTTTCCCTCTTTGTTTATATTGAACACAACAATGTTTTCATAATAATACCTGGTATTCTGGTAATTAATACCACTGAAGGGCCTGTAATAACCAGAGTATGGATCATAATAATAACCTGAAGAAGACATAGAGAAGCGGTTATCCAGGTAATCATACCGGTTCCAGTTATTATTGCTGCCCCGGGTATCGTTGGTAAAATCTTCAGCAGCAAGGATAAAACCCCCATCTTTCTTTACCACGATATTCCGGATAAAGTAATTATCAAAAGCATATCGCAAAAGTCCGTCCCGTTTTGCTTCATCACGTAATGAATCATCTAATTCGGTAAACCGGGACGCATACGTTTTCCTTTTTTCCTTATCCCATATATACGTAAATAATCCATGGATACTGCCCCGGTTTTTTTTACAATAAAAGGCATTGATGATATAGCGGCTGTTCAGGTTGTCAATTTTGAGCCTTACGTCATCAATATACTTTTCTTCTAAATCAATATTTTGATAAGAAAATGCATTTTGTAATGGCTCTTTGGTTATTATGCCAAGTGTATTGCTGTTATCCCTGTTACCGGATTGCTTATCAAATGTAAAAACAAAGCTTCCATCATTGCCAAGTGAAAAATTATCATAATTCTCTATTCGGTCATTGTAATCAGTTATATGACGGTTTTTACTGATCAGTTTAAACTGGTTATCAAACAGCAGGGTAAGCATATTAAATTTTTGAGACCGGGTTTGAATTTTAAATATCATTATCCGTTGTTTATCCTCACTGCTGATCATAGAGTATATTTTATTATCCGACATTACCGGTATCTGTGTGGTATCCACCAGTACCGGTTCACTCATTTTTTTCACATTATCATCCATCCTTGCTACCATGCAATACAGTACTCTTCCCTTCTGGAATTGGTAAATCATATAAAAATAACCCGGATAGGCAACAAAATCTATATTAAATGTATTGTCGGGAATAAAATCAAGCTTGACCGTTTGCAGTGTATTCATATCATTATCATAAACACTGATCCGGTGATTAGACCTGATATTTTTATATACCAATATCTTATTATTTACTTTTCCAATGATATCAAAACTGATCTCCTTACTGTCTTCCCTGTCAAAATCAGAAAATTTTATGGACTGCGCAGAAAGTACCAAAGGCACAAAACATAACAAAGCGGAAAGGATACCAAACAGCCGGTTCATACAGAAATATTTATAATATTAAAATTACAATTTAAAACCCAATGGGCGTACATTACACTGAACAAGATGTACAGAAAATTGTTTTTACATAACTGATTTAAATTTTTACATAATGTACACCATCTTAATTACAGGCGGAACAGGTTTGGTTGGCAAAAGACTTGCTGAAAGACTGATACAGAGAGGTTATAAAGTAATTATATTAAGCAGAAAAATTACCGGCCGGCAACAGGAAAATATCAGTTATGCATGGTGGAATATTAAACAACAACAAATCGACCGGGAAGCCATAAAAAAGGCCGATTATATTATTCATTTGGCCGGTGCCGGCGTGGTAGATAAAAAGTGGACAGACGCTTATAAAAAAGAGATTGCCGACAGCCGTACAGAAAGCAGCAGGTTGATCATTGATGCATTGAAAAATAATGATAATAAAGTAAAAGCAGTGGTGAGTGCAAGTGCCATCGGCTGGTATGGCGCAGATGCCGGTACGGTCAAACCCTTTACAGAAACAGATGCAGCTGATGATGGTTTTTTAGGCCAGGTCTGCAAACGCTGGGAAGAAAGTATTGAACCGGTTGTTAGTGCAGGAAAGAGATTGGTAAAGTTAAGAATTGGCATTGTGCTCAGTAACCATGGCGGCGCATTGGCAGAATTTAAAAAACCAATACAATTTGGAGCAGCAGCCATTTTAGGCAGCGGAAAACAGATAATAAGCTGGATACACCTTGATGATCTGTGCAGCCTGTTTATACATGCCATTGAAAATGAAAAACTAATGGGTATTTATAATGCTGTGGCACCAAATTCTGTAAGTAACAGGATCCTGACCCTCGCTTTAGCCAAAATAATTAAAGGAAAATTTTTTATTCCCATACATATACCTGCTTTTATTTTAAGAATGATGTTGGGCCAGAGAAGTATAGAGGTATTAAAAAGTACAACCGTAAGCGGCAAAAAGATACTGGATACCGGTTTTAACTTCAAGTATAATAATATTGAAGCTGCTTTAACCGATCTGGCAGCAAAGGACGGAATCACAGATCTGAAGTAAGCATTTTTCTTTTGCTCCATACATAAAATAAAATAAGATAAACCAGCGCAAAGGCTAATACGATCCAGTTAAAATCAGATGGCAAAAAACTTTTGGTTATTCCCGAAAACTGTTCAAAAGGAGAAGTGAGCAACCCGTCAGATGCATTCATCGGTAAATAATTGCCGAGGTTACCAAAGTCCAGTTGACTGTCTTTTTTTAGTTTAATGGCTAAAAAAAATAAAAGCAATGATATCCCGTTTTCGAAAATAGTGTAAATAAAAAACACCGCTATCGCAACGCCTGACCTTTTTGTAAGCAGCGAAATCAAAATGGCTACCATATTATATGTAATTGCCTTTAAGAAAAAGTACCCGATATTTTCAATACCACTTACTGAAAATGATGACCCGGAGGTAGCCCCAAATACCAATGCTGTCAGTATAACTACAATCGTACTGCCCAGGGCAAAAACGAGGGCCATCCCTATTTTTACTTTTAAAAATTCAAACCGGCTCCAGCCATCAATAACGTTTTGCCGGTGCGTTTTAAAGGTAAATTCATTTGACATTAAGATAACCAGCAAGAGGGCAGGTAACATTAAAAAAAAGCTGCTGTAGTAGCTTACGGTCTTCCATACCATATCAAAATCAAAAGGCGATCCTGAAAAGAGCAATTGGGAGCCTTTTACTTTATCAATCACTTCTCTTTTAAAAACAAATACAATCAAATTTGAAGCCACTACACCCAATGCAAAAAAAGAAGCCAGTAATATGAAGCCTGTATAACTTTTTATTTTAAGCCATTCTATTTTTAACAGATCGATCATTGTATTAAAATATAAATAGTAAAAGATTATTTATCGCTTTGTTTTCCGGTAATTTCCAAAAACCTTGTCTCCAGAGATTTTTGTTTTACGTTCAGTTTGTTGAGCACCATGCCTTTTTCAAAACAATACCTGTTAATGTATTCTCCGGTAATATTTTCTGTACAAATGATCTGCAGCTCATTTTCTCCTTCTGTTACCGATACCACACCATTGATCTGCATCAGTATGTTTTTTAATTCCCTGTTATCGGCAGCGCTTATTTCTATTAAAAAACTGGTATTGTTGTTACTTGCCGCTGTATTCATCAATTCGTTTACGGAGCCCACCGTTTTTAAAACGCCCTTTTGAATAATGGCAACATGTGTACAAACCTTCTCTACTTCATCTAAAATATGACTTGCCATGATAATCGTCTTTCCGTTCCTGTTCAACTCTTTTATTAACTCCCTGATTTCAGCGATACCTGCAGGGTCCAGGCCATTGGTAGGTTCATCAAAAACCAAAATTTCAGGATCTCCCAACAAGGCAGATGCTATGGCCAAACGCTGTTTCATACCTAATGAATAGGTACTGAATTTTGACGTTCTGCGTTCATACAGGTTTACTGTTTTTAATACTTTTTCAATGTCTGCTTCTCCTCTCCTTTTGATTCGGGCCGCTATTTTTAAATTTTTCTCGCCACTCAGGTAATGATAAAAATTCGGGGTTTCCAAAAGAGTTCCGATCTTTTTTCGTACATCATGAGCAGGAAGCCGTTCACCCGTCCATTCATAAGTACCGCCTGTGGCTTTTATAACATCCATTATAATTCCAAGCAACGTAGTTTTACCACTGCCATTAGGTCCCAGGATTCCAAAAACGGTCTTGGGTGGTACAGCAAAACTTACGTTATCCAACGCCCTGATTGTTTTGTAATTTTTTGAGAGGTTATTAATGCTGAGAATGGCCATAGACTAATTTATAAATGGCCATGAAGATAACAGAAATTTGGCAGGCCCGGTCAAGGCACCTGTTTTTCGTGCCATATAGACGTAAAATCTCCTATAATTGCAAAACCGTTTTTATCAAAATCAAGTTTGTGCAGGTGCAGGTCATCCAGGTCCTTTTGTAAGACTTTTCGGGTAAACGGATTAAGTGTTCCCCCTTTTTCGCCGGGAGCCACATCTGGATAGTATTGAAACCGGGGATCAACTAATGTACCCCTGGGATACATTATACCTGGTATACCCTGCCCCCTTATATCAAGGTGATGCGGATGATCCAAACCAATGGTATGGCCAAATTCATGGGCAGCCGTAGTGGAATTATTCAAGAGATTTTCCAGTTTAAAATACCCGGTATTGGAATTGATACCATCAACAAATGAAATATTACCTGTTGCAAATTCTTCTATGCGGAAATAATTATATCGGGGATTTGTATTTTCATAAACTTCAAGTTCGGTAAGATCACTTTTGTAAATTCCTTCAATATCAAAGTTTACACCAAAGTTTCGATTTCTAAAATTCACTTTACCATCAGCAGCATTCCAGAAATGTGCAATATCGGATGCGATCATGCCGGCGATTTCATCATTGGCGGCATCGCCGTAACAACATATTACTGCCCGAATAATGAGTTTATTTTTCTCTTTTATTAATTCCGCTTCGCCCATTTATCACTTTAAGTTTTCCATAAAATAATTGGTCACTTTCTGGTACAAATGTGCCCTGTCTTTTCCCAATACATTATGTTCATGCCCGGGATAGATCATATAATCTACCTGCACACCTGCATCCACACAGGCTTTAACAAAATTTACCGAATTCTGCTGAACCACCACGGGATCCTGTATGCCATGGATCAATAATAATTTATCTTTTAATTTACCCGCCTGCTTAATTAAATTGGTGGCTTCATATCCTTCTGGGTTTTCCTGTGGTGTATCCATATAACGTTCACCATACATGATCTCGTAATACTTCCAGTCCATAACCGGTCCGCCGGCAACGGCTGCTTTAAATACACCGGGGTGATTAAGTACAAAACCGGTGGTCATAAATCCGCCGTAACTCCAGCCAAATAAACCCATATTATTTTTATCAATATAAGGTAATGCGGTTAAATAATTTACAGCACCCATCATGTCTTCCATTTGCACATCTCCGGCCCTGCGAAAAATACTTTGTTCAAATGCTTTGCCACGGTTATCACTTCCTCTCGTATCAATGGTAAAAACTACATACCCTCTTTCCGCCATGTATTGAAACCAGTAATCACCTGCACCACCATTCCAGGCATTTAAGATCATTTGTGCATGTGGTCCTCCATACCAATAAACAATTACGGGATATTTTTTTGTACTGTCGAAATTTGTGGGTTGAAACATTCTGCTGTACAGGTCTGTTCCAACATTATTTTTTATTGTAAATATGCTGAGTTTGCCCATAGCGTAATCAGCCATAGGATTAGCAGCCTGCAGCAGGAATTTGGATTTTCCAGTTACGGATTCAATGAGCTGTACCGTTCTGGGATTACCATTGCTGCTGTAACTGTCAATTATTATGCTGCCATCTGTACTTACCTGAGTGGCATGTACACCCGGCACATTGGTCATTCTTTTTGTAACTCCGTTTTTCAAATTTATCCGGTACAGATTTTTTGTTATCGCTGATTCTTCTGTTGAAGTATAAAACAAATTTTCTCCTTTTGTATCAAAGCCTTTTACTTCCAGCACTTCCCAATTACCTTTTGTTAATTGTTTCATCAAATTCCCGTTCACATCATACAGGTATAAATGGTTCCAGCCATCACGGTTGCTTTGCCAGATAAACCGGCCGGGATTATTTTTTACAAATAACATGGGCACCTGGGGCTCTACATATTTATCATCTTTTTCTTCAAACAATGTTTTTACATATTCCCCGGTATTGGCATTGTATTGATTGAACTTCATGTGGTTTTGCTCCCTGTTAAGTACAGCAATGTAAATTGATTTATCATCAGGGCTCCAGGCAATATTGGTAAGGTATTGCTCAGCAGGTTCTCCGGTTTTTAACCAGGTATTTGAATTATTGACAGCATTATAAACACCTACTGTCACATGATGACTCTTGCCCCCGGCCATCGGGTATTTTATATTTTCATTTACCGCAGGATATGTTGACCATGCAATGACAGGATAGTCAGCTACCATGCTTTGATCCATCCGGTAAAAAGCCAGCTGCTTACCATTATTGCTCCAGAACGTTCCTTTGCTGATACCAAATTCATCCCTGTGTACTGATTGGGCATACACTATATCTTTACTTCCATCGGTAGTTACCTGTTTAGCTGCATTGGCACCGGAGGTAACAAACAGGTTGTAATTATCTACAAAGGCCACGAATCCGGCATCTCCGGCTTCCACTGTTTCTTTTGCGGCAATAGTTTTTTCTATGATTACTTTTATTTGATTGGTTTCAGGGTTAAGGGCAATTTTATTTCCATCAACAGTAAATATCCAATCGGGAGTTTTGTTGAACTGAATAACTGGCATCGTTTTTAACGCGCCGTAGCCCGATGTTTTTAATTTATCATTTAATTGTTCTAAGTTCAGAAAAGATGTTTCTGTCGATTTAAAATTCCCTTTCACCCAAACCTCTTTTCCTTCAATCTTCTTTAAATACACATACTCATTGGTGCTGTAAACAAACTGCAGCTGTTTTAAATTTTCGGCAGCAAGGGTGGTGCGGTTTTTTACCATAGCATCTTCCATGGTTAATAATTTATTTTGGGCAAATGATGAAAAGCCTATAAAAGTCGTAAAGAAGAAAAGTATTTTTTTCATATTTAATTTTTTATAAACAAATGTATTATAAAAAAGAAAGCACCTGCGAAATAGCGGTGCTTTATACAATCATGTGGACATATTTCTTAATTCCTCAACGGCTTTCCACTTTTCAATATACTTTGAATTCTCTCCAATGTTTTCTTCTCGCCGGTCAAACTTAAGAATGCTTCTCTTTCCAGGTCGAGTAAATATTGTTCACTTACCAAAGTGGGTTCACTCAGGTCGCCGCCACACATCACATAAGCTAATTTTTTAGCCACAGTAACATCATGGTCAGTTGCATAATTACCCCGCCACATTCCATTGATACCGGCGTGCATGGCCCCCAGCATTGTGCGGCCTAATACCTTTATATCAGTACGTTGTACCGGCATCACATATCCATCATCATACATTTCGATCACTGCCTGTTTTGCTTCGGCTATTCGTCTTCCGGTGTTTAAGCTTACCGTATCGTTTCCTTTTCTGTAAATCCCTAAATCAAATGCCTCATAAGCAGACGTAGCCACTTTAGCTGTTGCAACCGTTAAAAACCGATTTTGCAATGGAATCGTTTCGGGTTCGCCACTATGCACTTCATCTGCAGCTCTTAAAACAAATTCTTTTGTACCACCGCCGCCGGGAATTACACCAATACCTACTTCTACCAGCCCGGTATAGGTTTCAGCGGCTGCTATAACTTTATCGGCATGTAAACTCATTTCACAGGCACCCCCCAATGCAAGTCCGTGCGGAGCTACCACAACCGGAATACCTGAGTAACGCACCCGCATCATGCTGTTTTGAAATTGACGGATCGCCATATCTATTTCATCAAAGTCCTGTTCAATGGCCATCATAAAGATCATACCTACATTGGCACCGGCACTAAAGTTGGGTCCCTCATTGGCAATGACCAACCCTTTATATTTATCTTCTGCCAAAGCAATTGATTTTTGAATACCTTCTAAAACTTCGCCGCCAATACTCCCCATTTTAGTATACCACTCCAAACCCAATACATCAGCGCCTAAATGATAAGTACGACAGGCCGCATTTTTCCATACCGTTTCATTTTCAAAATTTTTCATTACAATGAAAGCATCGGCACCGGGCAACGTTTTGTACGATCTGCTGCTCACATCATAACATAGCCGTTTTCCATTTTCCACTTTATAAAAAGTGGTTGCACCGCCGGCCACCATTTCATCAACCCATGGTGCAACAGCATGCCCGGCCGCTTTCATGGCTTCCACTGTTTTTGCAACGCCTAAAACATCCCAGCTTTCAAACGCACCAATCTCCCAGCCAAAGCCGGCCATCATACCATCATCAACCCTGTACAACTCATCACTGATCTCCGGAATACGATATGAAATATATGAGAAGAGGTTATAATGAAAAAGGCGATAAAATTCACCGGCCTTATCTTTTCCGGCACAGAGCACTTTTATTCTTGATTTTAAATCTTCAATTGGTTTAGCTGTTTCCAATGTCGCAAATTTCGGTTTCTGTCTTGCTCCATATTCAAGAGTTTGTAAATTCAATGTGAGAATTTCTTTTTCTCCTCCAGCCGATTTTATTTTCCTGAAAAACCCCTGTCCTGTTTTATCCCCGAGCCAGTTATTCTCTACCATTTTATTCAACCATACCGGAATGTTAAATACTTCTTTTGCTTCATCATTAGGGCAATTGTCTGCAACGCCTTTTGCCACTTTCACCAATGTATCAATGCCTACCACATCTGCTGTACGGAAGGTGGCTGACTTTGGCCGGCCAATGACCGGACCGGTAAGTGCATCTATTTCATCAACCGTTAATTGTAATTTTTCCATGGCATTCATAATGGCCATCATACCAAAAACACCAACACGATTGGCTATAAAAGCCGGGGTATCTTTACATAGTACCGTTGTTTTACCTAAAGTAAGGTCGCCATAATGCATTAAAAAATCAACCACTTCCGGTTCAGTGTGAGGTGTAGGAATAATTTCCAGCAAACGCAAATATCTCGGCGGATTAAAAAAGTGTGTACCACAGAAATGTTTTTTAAAATCATCGCTTCTCCCTTCCGTCATCATGTGAATAGGAATACCTGATGTATTAGAGGTGATCAAAGTACCGGGTTTACGGTATTTTTCTACCTCGGTAAAAACAGATTGTTTAATGTCCAGTCTTTCCACCACCACTTCTATCACCCAGTCATAACCGGCAAGGTCTTTCATATTATCAGTAAAATTGCCGGTTGTGATTTTTTTTATAACCTCCTGGGTATAAACTGGGGATGGATTTGATTTTAAGGCTGAGGAAAGTGCATCATTTACAATTTTATTACGTTCCCCTTTCTTTGCATCTGCAGGCAGATCTTTGGGCATGATATCGAGTAACAGAACCTGAAGCCCAACTCCTGCAAAATGACAGGCAATACGGCTCCCCATTACTCCACTTCCCAAAACAGCTACCTTTTTAATAATTCTTTTTGACATGATTAATTTTAGTTAGTTAAACAACTATTTACAAAATCGAAATTAAGACATTCTTTATTAAGCTGAAAATAAAAACAGGGTATATACTTATAATGGATATAAAACAATGAAGACCTCCTTAGTGGTGGCCATTTTCTTTTTAAACAGCCTGTTTACCACGCTATACCTGTTGTTGGCAGCCCAGATCAATATGGGATAACCCGGAAAGTAATGATGCAGGAATGGGTATTGAAAATAATAACCGGAGATGGCATTCACCCTGGACCTTTTTATCATTGCTGAAACACTATCCACGCAATACTTTATTTCCTGATTGCTGATGAGATAGGGATTAAACAGAGGTGAATAATAAGATGTAAAAAAACCGCTGTCGCTAAATACTGTCAACAGATCTGCCCGGTTTGATTCTACCAGCAGTTTATTGGTTAACTTATATTTAATTCGAAGTCCGGACAAAACTGTAATAGCCTGGATATAATTGGAATCATCCAGGTTTTTAAAATCGAGCCAGATACTTGCCGTTAAACCCCTTTTACCGTACTCATCAAGTAGTTCAATTAAATTGAGCCCATTTGAATTATCAATGTCGTGATGCACTTCGAATAGTTCTTTCTCTTTTTCGAAATATACATCGCATTCAATCCCGCTGCACTCTTCATCAATGGCATTCATCAATTCTTTTGTATTGACCGCTTTTACCCATTCTTTACCGGTATTTATCAATGTGTTATTAGTTTTAGGGAAGCTGTTATCAATTTTATAAGATGGAAATTCTTTTGGCAATAATGTCCTTATTAAACCTTTGTGCCCCACAACATCAACTACTATATACAGACCAATGATAAAAGCCATTAGCTTATATTTGTTTTTAAAAATCCACTTCAGCAGCATGAACATTCAGTTTTTATGAAAATGAACTATTTATCTTTTTCCGGTAAGACTGTCTGGCAAAATAACAAGCCATTTATTTGGTTCCTTTTTAGTTTGTTAATTATACTTTCCGTTTTAAAAATAATATTTTATAATTACAACTATTCTTTATTATTTACGGGCTCCGCATTACATGATCCGGAATTTGATAAAAGTAAGCTGATAAAATGGTCTTTGGTAAATGACCTGCTGACCATTTTACTCATCAATACTCCACTGCTCTTTCTTTTACAGGCGGGCAGGTGGGTTACCCCTAAATTAACCAACTGGTTTATTTTACCGGTATTTGTAATAATAAACAGTTTTGCCATTTCGCTTAACCTCGCCGACATATTCTATTTCCGGTTTCATTTTCAACGTTCCAATGCAGATCTGCTATATGTTTTAGATCATCCTTTTAAACAATTGTTTCATCAAAACCCGTTTATTATTATTGTTTTTTTTGCAGCCACAGCCGGTGTAATTGTTTTAATATGGGCCCTGCACAAAAAATTCTTTACTTCATTCTTAAAAGGCAACCATGCAGTCCTGGCAACTTTTGTACTGCTTATATGCATCGGTTTATCTGTGATCTTCAGAAACCGTTTTACCAGGATAGTTGTACCCACCTACCCGCTTATTGATATAAAGAGTTCTCCATTACCGATCGTTCAAAATTCATTTCATACTTTTTTATACTCGGTTTTCAGAAAAGGAAGCGACGTAAAATTAAAAGCGTATCTCCCTTTAGCAACAGCGGATTCGCTTTTTTCCATAAAGAAAGTGCTGCATTTAAATAATACAGGTAAGGCTGGAAAAAACATAGTGCTTTTTATTATGGAAAGTGTGCCTTATGATTTTTTTGACCCTTCGGGTACTTTTAAAGTGCAAATGCCCTTTTTTGATTCACTATTACAAAAAAGCACTTTTTTCAACAACGCCTTTTGCTATGCCCATGAATCCAATAAAGGTATTACTGCGATCCTGGCAGGCATTCCAACACTTTCTGAGATCCCGGTTTATCATTCAAAATATATAAATATGCCGGTTACCCCTTTAGGCAGCGTGTTGAAGATAAATAATTACCGTTCTTTTTTTTGTATAGGAGATGATTTCGACAACTTTGGATTTGCTAAATGCATGAACTGGCTCGGGATTGATAAATACTACAGCAAAGAAGACATACCGAACTTTAAAAACATACCTGCACATAGTATGGGACTGCATGATGAATACGTTTTAAACTTTATGCATGAGCAAATCAAAAAAATAAAACAACCTTTTCTGGCGATCAGCTATAATGTATCCACGCATTACCCTTATGATCTGCCTTCCTCTTTTTCCGTAAAATTTCCTGCTGGTTATACCGAACCCATGAAAAGCATGAGGTATTATGATCACAGCTTACAACTGTTCTTCAGGGCTGCTGTAAAAGAATCCTGGTTTGCCAATACTACTTTTATTTTCTGCTCCGATCACTGGATGTTCCCGGAAGGTAATAAAGGGGAATACAATCCTGTTAATGGTTATAAAATTCCAATCATTATTTTTGATCCCTCGGTAAATGAAAAGAAGATCAATGACCATTTGGTGAGTCAGTTTGACATTATGGGAACAATTGCAGCGATCAGTGGTTATAAAGACAGTATCATATCTTATGGCGGAAATTTACTGGACAGTAACTCAACTAAAAATTTTGTGATTTCCAAACCAAACAGTTCTTTATACCAGGTAGCAGACAGTGCCTATGTTTTAGGATTTAATAACATCACGAATAAAGCAGAATACCTGTTTAACTATAAAGACGACAAGGTGCTGAAGAAAAACCTAATAGCAGATAAAAATACATCTGCTGTACTAAATGCATTAACGATCCGGATAAAAGCATTTCTTCAAAAAGCCGGCCAGCATTACAATAGCAGGTTAAATTGAACTACTATTCTTAACGGTATTATTCAACAAAAAATTCATCTCCCTTATTATTAATAAACCCTGATTTCCCGGTTTGCGTCTTTATCATTACATACTCCCCGCCTTTGACAGCCTTTATATCAGCATATCCGGGTTTCAGTAAATGTGTATTCAAAAAACAGAACCCTTTAAGATTATCATTTGTTGTTAAAACAAAACCGCCCCCTTCGTCATATTTAATATCAGAATACATTAAGGGAACCAGGCCGTTATTGTCAGCATCCTTTATTCCGGATTTTCCATTTATAGAAACAATAAAATAATATTTTCCGTCATTTGCTTTTATACCCTGAAGAGAATCGTTTTCAACGGGGATTGATACCAATCCATTTCCCGTATACAAACCCTTCCATTCATTTTTATGCACTTGTAAATAAACCGAGTTATTGATTTCTATTTTTTTTATCGCTGTAAATTCAAAAGGTACCACCACATCAAACTTATTATTAAACACACCATAGTTGTTACCCCGGATGGCTATATAATAAGTATCCTCCTGTCCGGTAATTTTATAATCATCCGTTATTTTATCAAACAATTCGCTTTTTTGAATGGTACTGTAATTTGATACGATCATTGGAATAGCAGGTTTGTTCAGTTCCCGGGTAGTGTTATCATTTATGGCCGGGCATTGGGGCATTGTTTCTCCCTTTGTATTTATACATATTTCATACCCGTCTGCCCGCAGTGAGGCTCCCGCAAACAATACCACAGCCTGGTTATCATCAAGGTCGTAGGCTGTTTTTATTTTTTTGGCTTTTGCGATATAACCAAAACAGAAAGACCCTGCAGTATAAAATTTAAAAGGGATCACTACTTTACCGGATTTATTTATATAACCGTACTTCGCTCCTTTTTTTACACTGGCATAACCTTCATAAAATAAATTGGCTTCATTAAATTCAGGGGCTATCATTATTTTTTTATCCGGTCCTGCATATCCCCATAAGTCCCCCTGCCGGTATGGAATTAAAGACATGTCTGCCTCCTGGGCAGAAACAGGTATAACAATTGATAATAGTAAGGCGAGTATTAAATTTATGCTTTTCATAATTGCAGCTTTAATGGTATAGTCATATTTATGTCCAAACATGTATAAGGTAATAAAAAAATGCTAACCCATCAGCAGTCAGCATTGTAAAAATATTTTTTTCAGGCCCGGATGGTAACATTGCCCTGTCAACTTACACTACTTCCGTTATTGATCATTTTACCCGGACTTACAAAATATAATTTCCCCTCTTTATCTTCAGCCATCAAAATCATACCCTGGCTTTCAACCCCCCTCATTTTACGTGGGGCAAGGTTGGTAACCACCACTACCTGTTTACCGATAATATCTTCCGGATTAAAATGCAATGCTATACCGCTTACAATGGTTCTTTTCTCAAAACCCAGGTCCACTTCCAGTTTGAGGAGCTTATCAGCCTTCTCCACTTTTCCGGCGGCGGTAATGGTTCCAACTTTCAGGTCTATCCTGGCAAAATCATCAAATTCTATTTGTGGTTTACCGCCCCCATCCGCCGGGTGGGGATTAACTGACCCTGATGAAGCAGCTTTCTTTTCAGTATTTTCCATTTTTAATTTTTCGCTTTTAATTTTTAATTTCTCAACCTGTTCCTTCACTTCCTCATCCTCAATTTTACGGAACAATAATTCCGGGGCCCGCAAAGCATATCCAACACTTACTAATTTAGATTTACCCGCATTTTCCCATTCCAGCATTTTATCAACCACTTTCATCATGTAACACATTTTTTTTGCTGCAAAGGGTAAGAAGGGATTAATGAAGACGGCAAGGTTTGCTGTTAATTGTAAACATATATGCAGGCAATTGTCAATCTGTTTTTGAGCCTCCCTGCCCTCCAAAGGAGGGTTCTTAGACTCAGATTGAGCAAGCTTCTTTGTTGTTAACTTAGAGAGAATACTTTTTAAAACATGATCAGTATTTTTGATTACCTCATCATTAGTAAATCGCAAAACTTCAAATCCAAATTTATTCAATTCAGCTGTTCTTTCAATATCTTTCAATTTATTTTCTGGAATTTCATGAATCAAACCATCAACTTCAACTATAAGCTTTTGAGAAAGGCAAACAAAATCTGCAATATAAGTACCTATGATATGTTGCCTTCTGAACTTAAAGCTATCCAGCTTCCTGCCCCTGACAACCTTCCATAAAATATCTTCAGCTTCAGTGGGACTTGAGCGGTGTTCCTCAACAAATTTTTTGAGTAAGCCATAAGTTACTGTATCGGCGGTTTGATAATCGTAAGAATTCCCCGTCTTCTCAGAGTCAGAAGCCCCTCCTTCGGAGGTTCCCGCAAGGGAAGGAACTTCGTTCGATGGGGAGGCCAACTGCTTCGCAACTATCCACGGCTGCTTCTCCTGCATATACTTATTCCCTTTCCTGGCCAGGTCGATCACGTCATACAATGCTTCCCTGAATTTAAATCCTTCTATTAAATGCTCCACTTTGGTTTTTGTATTTTGAATGTCGCCAAACATCTTTTTATCGGTATCATCCAGGATATCATTATGTATTGGCGGAACTTTACCTTTACATAATTTATGCATCAGCACAAAAGCCCTGTTCACAAAATTGCCGAAGATGGCTACCAGTTCACTATTCACTGCATCCTGGAAACCCTTCCAGGTAAATTCGCTGTCTTTGGTTTCTGGAGCGATCTGTGTAAGGTAATAACGTAAAGCATCCACCATCATATTGCCTCCATTATCTCCACCGGTTCCATTGGGTTTTTTTACAAAGTCATTGATGTAATCATCCATTTCAATGCTCCATCCCCGGCTGGTACTCATCTTGTCTCCTTCCAGGTTCATGAACTCATTGCCAGGCACATTCTCCGGCAATACATTTCCATGAAGCTTCAGCATTACCGGGAAAATGATACAATGAAAAACAATATTGTCCTTGCCAATAAAATGCACCAGCCTGGTATCGGTATCCTGCCAGTAAGGTCTCCAGTCCCTGTTATTATCCAATGCCCATTGTTTGGTAGCACTGATATATCCAATGGGTGCATCAAACCAAACATAAAGCACTTTGCCTTTCCCTCCTTCAACACCGGAAGGTAAGGGAACCCCCCATTCCAGGTCTCTGGTTACGGCACGTGGTTGTAAACCTAAATCCAGCCAGCTTTTACATTGACCAACCACATTGGTTTTCCAATCCTCCTTATGATCTTTTAAAATCCATTGCCGTAAAAATTCTTCATGCTTATCCAAAGGCAGGTACCAATGTGTTGTTGCTCTTTTTGCTGGTGCATTTCCACTCAATGTACTTCGTGGGTTTATCAATTGTTCGGGACTTAAAGAAGTACCGCATTTTTCACATTGATCGCCATAAGCATTTTCATTGCCGCATACCGGGCAGGTACCAATAATATAACGGTCGGCTAAAAATGTTTTTGCTTCCTCATCATAAAACTGTTCTGTTTCTTTTTTTACCAGGTCGCCTTTATCATTCAGTACCGTAAAAAATTCCTGTGCGGTTTCATGATGAATGGCCGAAGAAGTACGGTGATAGATATCAAAAGAAATACCCAGGTCGGCCATATTGCTTTTAAGCATGGCGTGGTATTTATCTACAATTTCCCTGGGTGTGGTATTTTCCTTCATGGCCTGTATGGTAATGGCAGCACCATGTTCATCGCTGCCGCATACATAAACCACGTCTTCTTTTTTTGCCCGCAGGTAGCGTACATAAATATCGGCAGGTAAGTAAGCGCCGGCCAGGTGCCCAATATGTTTGGGCCCGTTGGCATAAGGAAGTGCAGATGTAACTAAATATCTTTTGGGCTTATTCATTTCGGATGCAAAAATACCGTAAACCATCTCATTGCCCAAACTCAAAAACCCTTCCTACCGGCAGGCAGGCCTTTCAGCGGCTATAAGTCCTGACAGCGGTTTTCATAATAGTATACATTTTTTATACTGATCCGCCGACTGGGTTTTCAACCGCTGCCGGGATGCTGAACAAATTATTTACTTCATCCCTTTCTCTACCTCAGCAATCGCTTTGTAGGTTTTCACCACCGAATCCGGTGTTACCGAAATACTGTCAATACCCAATTCCACCAGGAACTGTGCAAAGTCAGGAAAATCAGAAGGGCCCTGTCCGCAGATACCCACTTTTACTTTCATTCGTTTGGCGGTATCAATAAGCATACGGAGCATTTGTTTTACCGCAGGATTTCTTTCATCATATAAATGCGCCACCAGCGAAGAATCCCTGTCGAGCCCCAGTGTTAATTGTGTAAGATCATTGGAGCCGATGGAAAAACCATCAATGTGCTTAGCAAATTCTTCGGCCATGATGATGTTGGAGGGTATTTCGGCCATTAAAAAAAGTTCCAATCCTGCTTTGCCTCTTTCCAATCCATATTCTTTCATCACCCCGTGTACTTTGATCAATTCTTCTACTGTCCTGCAAAAAGGGACCATCACCACTACATTATCCAATCCCATTTCTTCCCGTACCCTTTTTATGGCTATACATTCCAGTCCGAATGCTTCTTTGTATTTATCAGAATAATACCTGCTGGCTCCCCTCCAGCCGATCATCGGGTTTTCTTCATGCGGCTCAAAATATTTTCCGCCCAGTAAATTATAATATTCATTGCTTTTAAAATCGCTGAAACGAACAATGACCTTATTTGGGTAAAAAGCAGCAGCAATTTTTGCAATACCATAACTCAGCTTCTGAATAAAAAAATCTTCTTCATCAACAAAACCGCGTATCATTTTTTTAATGCTGGCGCTCAATTCAGCATCATTCAATTCTTTGTGTTTCATCAAAGCCAGCGGATGTACCTGTATAAAGTTGTTGATGATAAATTCTTCTCTTGCCAAACCGACACCTGCATTGGGCAAGTGAGAAAATTTAAAAGCAAGGTTTGGTGATGCTACATTCAGCATGATGGGCGTTTTAACCTTTGGCAGATCCCCCAGGTTAGTTTCAATTTTTTTAAAAGGAACATTGCCCTCATAAACAAATCCTTCATCACCTTCGCCGCAGGAAGCGGTAACCAATTGCCCGGTGCTTAAGATCTCTGTGGCATTACCACAACCAACAATGGCAGGCACTCCCAGTTCCCTTGCAACAATGGCGGCATGGCAGGTTCGTCCTCCTTTATTGGTAATGATGGCTGAAGCTTTTTTCATGATGGGCTCCCAATCCGGATCGGTCATATCTGTTACCAGCACATCGCCGGCCAGGAATTCGTGGCCCTCCGTTACCCGTTTATCCAATGAAAATAAAATAGAGACTTTACCTGCGCCAATCTTATCTCCCACAGCAATTCCTTTCAACAGTGTTTTTCGTGGCGACGTTTCATCCATTAGATACTCCGTAATTTTTGAAAAGTCTTTTTGCGAATGAATGGTTTCGGGCCTTGCCTGAACAATGAATAATTCTTTGGTCAACCCGTCAAGCGCCCACTCCACATCCATCGGGCACCAATGCCCTTTTAATTTGCTGTAATATTCTTCGATCTTGGTAACCCATTGGGCCAGTTGCAGGATACGTTCATCTTTTAAGCAATAGCGTTCCTGCAAAGGTTTTTCTACATGAATGATCTGTACCCTTTCATCAGGATTATCACCATATACCATCATCTTATCTTTTATACCCAGTTTTTTTTCGATGATGCTGCTGAATCCTTTTTGTAAGGTGGGTTTAAAAACAATATACTCATCAGGAGAAACGGCGCCTTGTACGATCATCTCTCCCAAACCAAATGATGCATTGATAACAACTACATCCTTGAATCCGCTTTCCGTATCCAGAGAGAAAGCCACACCCGATGCCCCCAGATCACTCCTTACCATTTTTTGAATACAAACCGAAAGGCCGATACTGAAATGATCATAACCAAAACTCTGGCGGTAACTGATGGCACGATCGGTAAAAATAGAAGCAAAACAATTTCGTACGGCATTCATTAATGGCGCAGGGCCACGCACATTTAAATAAGTTTCCTGCTGGCCGGCAAAAGATGCATCGGGCAGGTCTTCGGCCGTGGCGGATGAACGTACCGCCACGTCGGTAATTTCCTGGTCGTAGATCTTACTCAGCTCATAATATTTTTCAATGATTGCATCACTTAGGTCCCGTGGGAATTTGGCATTTTTTAAGAGTTGCCTTGCCTGCAGTCCACCACGCCTCAATGACTCAATATCGTCCAGTTTAATGTCATTGATGATCTGGTGTATCTGTTCATCTAAATTATTGTATCGTATAAATTCACGGTATGCGGCAACGGTCACCACAAATCCTCCCGGTATCTGAATACCAAGCTGTTTAAGGTTTTGAAGCATTTCACCCAGGGATGCATT
>JANOGE010000089.1:0-5322 GCA_031414035.1 Chitinophagaceae bacterium
AGCAAATGGAAATGCCAATTCCTGGCGGTATTGTCCTTAACCGGGTCGGAAATGTTACCAGCGGGCTGGCACCTTATACCGGCGCCTGGACCACCTGGGAAGTGGCACACCTGCTTAAGCGGGCAGGCTTTGGCGTTAAGAAGGCAGAACTGGAAAGCCTGCTGCTTATGACTCCCTCTGCCGCAGTAGATGCACTGATGACCTTAAGCCCTCCATCAAATCCATCGCTTACACCGCTGAATCATTATCAAAACACCCTGCCCGACAGTGGAGGTATATTATTAGGCAACAGCTGGACCTCTAATAACCTCACCTATGTGAATGCGAATGATGGTACCAATAATTCGTACCGGCAAAACAGCCTGGTGGACTGGAGTTGGGGATTATGTATCAATGAAAATACCACCCTGCGTGAAAAGATGGTGCTTTTCTGGTACCATTTCATCCCGGTTAATTTTGATGATGTACGAAGCCTGCAGAATAATTCTGCTACCATGTGTAATGATTATATGAGTTTATTGCGGACAAATGCACTCGGGGATTTTAAATCATTGATCAAGGCCATTGCAAAAACGCCGGCCATGCTGGTCTTCCTGGGTAATCAATACAGTACGGCAACGGTTCCCAATGAAAATTTTGCAAGGGAACTGCTGGAACTGTTTACGATGGGGAAGGTGCCGGTTCAGAATTATACCGAAGCTGATATCATCGCTGCTTCAAAGGTTTTTTCGGGATGGCGGGTACCCAGTTTTGTTACTGCTTATCCTTTTGCACCGGCATTTAATTCAACCTATCATAATCAAAGCAATAAATTGTTTTCAAACAATTTTGCCGATACCACCATCTTTAATCAAGCGGGTCCAAATGGTGCCAATGAGTTTGATATTTTCTTTGACTTGCTTTTTACAGAACAACAGGATACCATTGCAAAATATATCTGCAGGAGGCTGTACCGGTTTTTTGTGTATTATGACATTGATACCAATATTGAAGCCAATGTAATTGTTCCGCTTGCAGCTTTTATGATCAGCAGCAACTGGCAAATGGCTCCCGTGATCAGCAAACTATTTAAAAGCGAACACTTTTTTGATGTGGCCAACAAAGGGGTAATGATAAAAAGTCCCATAGATTTTATTGCAGGCACCCTGCGTACCTTGAATATTAATACAACAGCAGCGGCGGGAGCTACCCAGGTGGTTAACCAATATGCGATCTGGCAGTATTTTCATAATTATGCAAATACCAACCTGGAGCAGGGCTATGGTTTGGTACCCAATGTTTCGGGCTGGAAAGCTTATTACCAGGATCCTACCTATTATCAGAACTGGATCAACTCAAATGCCATACAGCGCAGGTCGGCCCTGCTTACCAGTTTTATCAATGGCTTTACATCGGGAGCTACGAGTATAAAAATTGACCCTATTGCTTATGTACAGCAATTTCCCAATGCCACCATACAGGACCCTGATCTTTTAATAGATATCATCATACAATATTTACTTCCGGTTGATCTGCCGGCTACTTTTAAAACAGATACCAAAGTGCAAACGCTGCTCGGTGGCCAGGTAACCAACAGCTACTGGACATCGGCCTGGAATAATTATACCGGTGCCCCAACCAATACATCGTATATCAATATAGTAAAGACAAGGCTTAATTCTTTATTAACCACCTTAATGCAGCTGGCAGAATATCAATTAATGTAGGCTTATAAAATTATACATGTTATGAACCGTAGAAAATTTTTAGGTAACACCGCACTTTTTTCTGTACCGCTTATGTTAAAAGGCATTCCTGTTTTTGCCGGTGATGGTTTGGTACATCCTCTTTTGCAGGCACTTGCTTTGCCCACTGCCAATTGCGACAGGATATTGGTGGTCATTCAAATGAACGGCGGTAATGACGGTTTAAACATGGTAGTACCTTTAGACCGGTACACCGAATTGACCAATGCACGGGCAAGTATTTTACTGCCATCTGCATCTGTTCTGCCCCTTAACGGAACCGTTACTACAGGCCTCCATCCGGCCATGACGGGTTTAAGGGACCTGTTCAATGATGGCAAGGTAAACCTGGTGCAGGGGGTATCTTACCCGAATCCTAATTTCAGCCATTTCCAGGCACAGGATATCTGGTTCACCGGGGCAAGTACATTACCGAGCCCTGATACGGGATGGCTTGGCCGCCAGATGGATATGGCGAATCCGGGTTATCCTGTAGGTTATCCAAATGCAAATAACCTTGATCCACTGGCAATACAAATTGGTGGTGCTTTACCCTTATCCCTTCAGGGCCCCAACATTAATATGGGCTATAATGCACCCAACCCGGCGTCATTGGTAAATGTGGCCACCGGTAACCCGGGCCCCGCACCCGTAAGTGATTATGGTACTGAACTTACTTTTATGCGGCTGATGATAAGTCAGAGTAATGCCTATACTACCCGTATTACAAATGCATATGCAGCACAGGCCACGTTGTCTACCATGTACGCTGCATCGGGTAACACCTTATCCGACCAGCTTAAAATTGTGGCACGGCTTATTGGTGGCGGACTTAAAACACCGGTTTATATTGTTAATCATCCCGATAGTTTTGATACACATGTTGACCAGGTAGTGGCTGGAAATACTGTAACCGGCAACCATGCAAATATCTTATCCAAACTATCTGTTGCCATTACCGCTTTTCAAAACGATATCACCTTAATGGGCAAAGCCCTTAAAGTAACCGGTATGACCTTTAGTGAATTTGGCCGCCGGGTTATCAGCAATACCAGCAGCGGAACAGACCATGGTTCCGGTGCCCCGGTGATCTTTTTCGGTGCTGTGTTGAATGGGGGAGTTACGGGTACATCACCGGTATTACCCACCAATCCAACCGCCAGCACACAGGTTCCTTTGCAATACGATTACCGGCAGTTGTATGCTACCCTAATGCAAAAATGGATGTGCATGACTCCCGCAGAATCACAGACTGTTTTAAATGGAACCTATACGATTGTTCCCATTTTCAATGAAGTGATCTTGCCGCTTGATGGTATTGAACTGGTAGCCGGTTGGGACAATGCATTTGCTAAACTGGAATTTGAAGTGTATGAAAATGATACGTTTGATTCGTTCATTATTGAACGTTCGGTTGATGCCACCCATTTTATTCCGCTGAATACGGTGAGAAATACGACCAATAACAGCCAGCAGAAATACATTTACAAAGACGACCGTATCAATGCCGGTGAAGTGTACTACAGGGTTAAAGGAATTTCCAAACAGGGCGCAACAACGTATTCAAAAATTGTAAAACTGAAGAACGGCAACCGGCAGGAGATAAGGGTATATCCTAACCCGGTGACCAATTATACGATCCATGTAGAGTTTTTATCTGCTGTTAATGAAAATGTAGAAATAACGGTCTTTGGTACTAAAGGGGAGAAATTATATTATAACCAGGTTAACCCAAGGGGTAGCCGTAGCATCAACTTTAAAGTGCCTGCTTTATTCAGCGTAAAAACACTGTACATACTGAATATTTCTTTTGGAGGAACCGTGGTTAATGAAAAAATAGTATTTGAGTAATGGTTTTTTCATTTATTGGTTACTCATGTAAGATTTCTGCTTCCAGGTTCTGATTCATCATTATTTAATTTCAACATCAATGAAAAAATATGGCGTACACATTTTTATAGTTGCCATTATATGCCATTTATCCCATATTGGTTTTGCCCAGGAAACAAAACAAAAATTTACCACACCCTATGGCAATAATCCTGCTGCGGGGCAGTTTGTGCAGGTAAATGGGATAATGATGTATTACGAAACGTATGGCACCGGAATGCCCATGGTACTTATACACGGTAATGGCGGCAATATTGCTTCCATGGCCAACCAGATAGAATATTTTAAAAGCAAATTCAAAATAATTGTAGCCGACAGCAGGGCACAGGGAAGATCAGAAGACGGTAAAGGCCGGCTTACTTACGAACAGATCACCGACGATTGGGCTTCCCTTCTCGAATCGTTACAAATTGACTCTGCCTTTTTTATTGGCTGGAGCGATGGTGGCATCGTAAGCCTGCTGATGGCTATCCGGCATCCCGAAAAAGTGAAAATGATGGCCGTAATGGGGGCCAACCTGCAACCCGACAGCAGTGCCGTATATCCATGGGCAGTAAAATGGGTAAAAGAGACGGCTATTTTTATGGACAGTATGATCGCAAAAAAAGATACCGCATATAATTATGCTTTGGGTAAAAAATTATTCGACCTGCTGGGTAACCAACCGCACATATCCCTGGCGCAGGTAAGAACGATACAGGCTCCAACGCTGGTGTTGGCTGGAGATAAAGATGTGATCAAAGAAGAGCATTCACTTCAGATATACCAGAACCTGCAAAAAGCATGGCTCTGTATTTTTCCCGGTGGCACTCACATGATGCCTGAAACGGACCCCCAGCTTTTTAATATAACTGTTGAACACTTTTTCAGTAAGCCTTATTACCGGCCCGATACGAAAACGATCTTTGGGATAAAGGATTAATTAAGCAATAAAATCAGAAACTGTATTTTTTTACTGCCGGATAAAAAATTGTTCTTTCCTATCTTTTTTTTTTGCCTTGATGCAAAAAAGAAACAAAAAAAATAAATGACAACCCGAATGGCTCCGCCTCCCGCCTTTGGCGTGATCCGGCCATTGCCACTTGACCAGTATGCTTTTTCTTTAATCAGTAAATAACTCATTCCGTTTTTCAGGGGATAGCAATATTTATTTTACAGTTTGTATTTAAAGTGTCGCAGTTCAATTAATGGAAAAATTAAAATAGAGAATGACCATGGTCACAATTTGTATTACTAATATCCGGGGTTGGGAACATTAAATTAAAAGTAGATTTTATAAATGCAGGTTGATCGCACCTAAGAGTAAAGTTACATATGCCGAAGCTACAGTAGTACTTATGATGAACATAGTTGCATCCGACAAACGGGCTGTAATCGTTTGTTGGGCTCTTTTTTTGTTTCTTTTTTGGAGAAGCAAAAAAGAAAAATAAAAAAGCAATGCTGCCCTTTTTTGGGCAAGCAATAAAGTGACAACAAAACAATTGAAAATTTGCCACTCAAAATTTAACCAACCCTATATCCCCAACTTTTCATAAATTTAGATCATTGACCCCCGGTCATAAAATCTAACATTTGAACAAAAGCTTTATTATGAATAAGAATCTCTTCCTCCCGGCACTCATTGCCCTGGTAAGTTTTAGCGCAACAGCACAATCAGATAAAAAAGTATTAACCGCCACCGACTATGAGGCAGCCACCAAATCTTTAG
>JANOGE010000090.1:0-5177 GCA_031414035.1 Chitinophagaceae bacterium
TGATTTTACCTTTGGAGCAACCGCTTGCAAAACTGGCAATGCCGGTATTTACCGGTGATTCATTACATCCGATCCTAGCTTTACAATCACAAAATATAAATATTGCCAATGCAGGGGTTTCGGTTGTTAAAAATGAAAACAAACCTGATTTCTCCGGCCGGTTTTTCAGTCAGCGGTTGTGGGGAGCAAATGATCCTTTCACAGGCTTTTCCGTTACAGCATCATTTCCATTATTCGGCGCTGTTGCTTATCGCAGTAAAGTAAAAATTGCTCAGGCTGAAGTGTTACTGCAACAAAAGCAATTTGAATATGGAAAGCAGATATTTAATACAAAGCAGTTGCAGATGCAAAAGGAAATGGAAAGGAATAACAGTCTTTTGTCTTTTTATGAAAAAAGCGGTTTGAGACAGGCAGAAGAAATTATTAAAGCTTCATCACTTGCTTACAGGGCAGGTGAAATAAGTTTTGCCGAGTTATCACAATTCTTAACACAGGCCATTGATATTCAAAAGAATTATCTCGAAGTGTTGAATACGTATAACCAGTCAGTCATTCAATATAATTACTTTATCAATCAATAAACAGATTTGAATATGAAAAATAGATCAGTCATCATAATTACCCTTTTTGTTGCAGCAGGTTTCTTTTTTTCCTGTGGTGGAAATGACAAAGTGGAACCAGCTGCACCTGAAACAGAAACACATAAAAATGAACATGAAAACCCTGATGAAGCAACACTTACAGCCGATCAGATAAAAACCATCGGTATTGAGTTAGGCGTTATTGAACAAAAGCAATTAACGGCTTCGCTGAAAACAAACGGTGTGCTTAAAGTTCCTAATCAGAACAAAGCAGGCATCAATTCGGTGTATAGTGGCGTTATAAGATCATTGCTGGTACAGCCGGGTAACAGGGTATTAAGGGGGCAAACCATCGCTACTATTGCCAATCCTGAGTTTATACAGGTACAAAGTGATTACCTCGGAATCAATTCAAGGATCGTATTGGCCGAACAGGAATACAACCGCCAGAAAGAACTGAACGAAGGCAATGCCGGGGCCTTAAAAAATCTGCAGGCAGCAGATGCGGATTTAAAAGCACTTCGAACCAGGCGTTCATCTTTGCAACAACAGATACAGTTGATGGGTATCAGTCCATCATCAATTTCAAATGGAAGATTGGTTTCTGTTTTATCTATCCGAAGTCCTATAGGCGGTGTGGTAAGTAATGTACCTGTAAAAATGGGTAGTTATGTTGATGTAACTTCTGTAGTTGCTGAAGTAGTTGACAATAGCAGGTTACATCTTGATTTATATGTGTATGAAAAGGATTTGTCCAAATTAAAAAATAAACAAACGATTCATTTTACGGTAACCAATGATCCGGGCAAGGAGTATGACGCTGAAATATTTTCTTTAGGTTCATCTTTTGAAAATGAAAGTAAAGCTGTTTCTGTTCATGCCATGGTAAAGGGCGATAAAACGGGTTTGATAGATGGCATGAATATAACGGCAAACATCAGCCTCGATAAAGCTACTTTACCTGCCATACCCACATCAGCGATTGTAAATTACCAGGGACAGGATTATATTTTTATTGTTGACTCTGTGGATATAATAAAGAATGAAACCCATTTTAAAAGAATACCGGTTGTAAAAGGCACAAGTGATGTGGGTTACAGTGAGATCACTTTGCTGAAAGAAATTCCTGCTGATACAAAAGTGGTAACAAAAGGTTCGTTTTTTATCCTGGCTAAACAAACTAATACAGAAGGCCACCACGATTAAATTGTGATCATGAAAATACATACAACCATGCCAAAAACAGTAAAGCCATTTTACCGGCAAGAATTGTTACTTGCAAAAAATGCGTTTGATAAAAAGCATTATCAGCAAAGCTGGCATCATTTGGAGAGGGCTCACATTCTGGGTCAGCCATACCCGGTAGCGCATACCGGTGTGCATTGGAAAATGTTAACTTTTGGCATTAAAATAAAAAACTGGAAGGAAGTGGTGGGGCAGATACCACGGTTATTGGTTGGCGGTATAAAATCCTTTGTGGGTAAAATCCCGACAGGTAATACCGGTGGTGCAAATGTGCCGCCATTAAAACCAATGGAAATACCGGAAGACCTTGCAGCAATTATTAAAATGACCAAAACTATATAACATGTATTTTTACATTCATAAAAACAATGAAAATAAAAATAAACAGAATATATTGCTGGAAATGTGTAGTAATGCTTGCATCCGTTTTGGGAATGATACAAAAATTACAATTCTTTTAAAAGTTGCAGCAATTGCTTCCGCAACGTTTTTTCATTTAATAACTAAATTTGCAATACATTTTATAATTATTAAAATTGATGGCCATGTTTAAAAAACTCATAATTGTATTACTTGTTTTTATTGCCATCGGGAACAAATCGTTTGCCTATAATAAAAAACCGGTAACTGACTCTACCATTACCATTAAAGTAAAAGGGGTTACCTGTAGCAACGACCTGAAAACCCTTTCGGACAATGTAAAATTATTAATAGGCGTAAGTGATTGTAAGCCGGGTAAGGCAGGGCCAACATCAGTTTTTAAGATTACTTACAACCCGGCATTGGTAAGCACCAAAGAAATATACAAAGCCATTGAAAATACCGGCGGCTGCAGCGATCCCAACGAGAGGCCTTATAAAGTAAAAACTATTTAATGCTTAAATTTTTTATTTATTTATGTTTACTGTTGCCGGTTGCCGGTGTTGCACAAACAATTACGGGCCGGATTGTTGATGCAAACAATCAACCGCTTGCAGGCACCTCCATATTCTGGCTTAACAGCAAAAAAGGTATCGTTGCTTCGGGAGATGGCAGTTTTTCTGTCAAAATGCAGAAAGCTACCAGCTTGCTGGTGGCGAGCCATATTGGTTATACAACCGATACAGTTGATGTAAGCAATATGGAATATATATTGTTTGTGTTGAAAGTAAAAGGCAGCATGCAGGCTGTAGTAGTAAATGCAGAAAAGCCCGGCACAATAATATCTAACCTGAGCCCCATCAAAGTGGAAATACTTACTTCGATTGAGCTTAAAAAATCGGCCTGTTGCGACCTGGCCGGCTGTTTTGAAACACAGTCATCCGTTCAACCACAAACAACCAATATCATTACCAATGCAAAAGAATTGCGGATACTTGGTTTGTCAGGCGTTTATAACCAGGTGTTGATCGATGGGTTTCCGATGATACAGGGACTGACTTTTACGTATGGCATCAGTGGTATTCCCGGAACATTGGTTGACAATATTTATATTTCAAAAGGAGCCAACAGTGTGTTGCAGGGGCATGAAAGTATCAGCGGGCAAATAAACGTAGAAACAAAAAAGCCCAATGCTTCTGAAAAATTATTCGCTAATATTTACATGAATAGTTTTTTAGAAAAACATCTTAACCTTGCCTGCAATTTTAAAGCAGGCAAATGGCATAGCCTCCTGGCTTTTCATATGGTGCAGCCTGCAAATAAAATTGACAGGGATAAAGATAATTTCCTGGATCTTCCTTTACTTACCAGGTACATGTTAATGAACAAATGGAAGATAGGTAAAGAAAAGGATTGGGGTTGGAGCGGCGAAATTGCAGTCCGTTTCCTGAATGAAAAACGCACAGGAGGTCAAATATTTTTTAATCCGGGAGAACATAAAGGCAGCAGTACAGTATACGGAAATACAGTATCTCTTAACCAGCCTGAAATGTGGGCTAAAACAAGTTACCGCTTTAATGATCTGCACCGTGTAACATTGTATTTATCCGGTTTTCATCAGGATCAACAATCATGGTTTGGTTCACTTTCTTATAAAGCAAAACAAACCAATGCTTTTGTGATCCTGCAATACGAATTAACCAAAACAGAAAAGCACTCATTAAAAACCGGCATCAGTTTTAAAAGACTAAACCTTGATGAAGATATTGCATTTACCGATAATTTTATCAACAGAAACTACGATGGAAACTATCATCGTAAAGAAAACATACTTGGCCTCTTTGCAGAAAACACATTGACTTTTCTGAAAGGGAAAATGACCTGGATAGCCGGGATAAGAGCTGATAATCATAACCAGTTTGGCTGGTATGTTACACCACGATCATTATTAAAATTCGATCCTGCTTCCAGGTTAACTATCCGTGCAAACATAGGCACAGGCTGGCGTACAGTAAATTTGTTCAGTGAAAATGTCGGGTTGCTGTCAAGCTCCAGGAATATTGTTTTTGTAGAACAGCTAAAGCCGGAAAAGGCATTGAACATGGGCATCAATATCACACAAAAATTTGAAAACGGAAATGTTTCAGGTTATATCAGCATGGATTATTACAGAACCAATTTCCAAAACCAGGTCTTCCCGGATTATGATACCGACCCTACCAAGGCATTTATAAAAAACTTTACCGGTAAAAGTGTGAGCAATGGTTTTCAGACAGATTTTTTTATAAAGCTTTACAAACGTTATGAGTTTAAGGCCGGCTACAATTTTTTAGATGTGTATAGAATAAATAATGGTAGTAAAGAAGTATTACCTTTTAATCCACGCCATAAAGTATTAACCACATTCAGCTACAAACCGGTGAACAATAAATTTCATGCAGATGTAAATATTCATTGGTTTGGTGAGCAACGTTTGCCTGACACAAAATCAAATCCGGTTGCATACCAGCGGCCTGATTTTTCGGAGGATTATACAACTGTAAATGCACAATTCACTTATTTGTTTAAAGCATTTGAAGTATATACCGGCTGCGAAAACATTTTCAACTTTCGACAGAACCAACCCATTATCAGTTGGCAAGATCCATTCAGCCCTTATTTTGATATCTCATCTGTGTGGGGGCCAACCAGGGGCAGGGAATTTTATATGGGAATACGATGGAATCTGAAATAGAATTTATAAATTTTTCAATGCAGCAATAGTAGCAATCGGGTCGGCAGATTTGAATACGGTATTACCGGCAACCAGTACATCGGCACCGGCATCAATGATTGATCTAGCATTTTCCAGTGTTACACCACCGTCAACTTCTATCTTCACGTGTAGTGATTGTTCATCGATCATTTTACGAAGTTGTTTTATTTTATGTAAAGTGTGTGGTATAAATGATTGTCCGCCAAAACCGGGGTTAACACTCATCAAACATACCA
>JANOGE010000091.1:0-2047 GCA_031414035.1 Chitinophagaceae bacterium
CCCGCAGTCGCCGCCGCTCGTTGAGAACGCCGAGCTGGGACGAGTTCCGACAAAATTCTCTGCCTGGATATTGGTATTCCAGGATTGGAATTTTTCCGCGTTAAATAAGAAAGTAGCTTCAATGGCATGTTTGCCAAACTTTTTATTCCAGCGAAGGATATTATCCAATTGCCAGGAGTAAACAGTTTGGTTTCTTCTGTTTACAACTCCTTTTCTCGCTGCGATATCTGGTTTTTTCGAAGATTCATGCTGGTATTCCCGTAATATATCAAACCTTGGAGAAAAGTTAACCTGGTAAGAGAAACCAAATGGCAATTTTCCTTTTGCAAAGAAACTGGCAAATAAATCATCATACTTATACAAACGTTTTGTATATACCTGCGCTAAAAAAGGATGGGAATTGGACCCCGGATCATCATTGGGGCTTTGCCTGATAGTAACGCCATCAGCCTGATAAAAAGAGCCCCAGGGTGTGGTAGAAGCAATATTTCCAAAATTTACAGGAATGGTACTTTCATCTCTGTTGGAATATTGAAAATTCATACCTACCGTTAAAAAATCAGCCGCTTTGGCTTCTAAGTTAAGTCGGGTACGAAAAACCTTATACTGATCACCAACCGTTAAACCTTCATTGGTTAAATAACCCAATGAAAAATAATAATTAAAATCTTCTTTCCGCTGTGCAATACTTACGGTATGATCATGTTGTAAGGCATTATCATTATAAATTTGTTTTTCCCAGTCAATAGATTGACCTGCCTTGAAATTGGTTAATTCAATTGGCTTATACAAGCACCGGTTAAACCATACAGCAGTAGGATCGACAGCGGAAGATCCATCCAAGGCTAACCATTGTGCCAATGTAAAGTTTGAAGGCAATTTGGTAGGGTCAGTAAATATATACTGGATACCTGGCTTAGAAGTAGAATCAAAACCGGATTTGGCCCACATGGCGTTTGAACGAAACTGCAAAAATTCCTCTGCGTTTAATAAATGAGGTTGATTTACCAATTTGTTAGTACCAATATTACTGTTAAACGTAATTACCGGTTTTCCAGCTTTTCCTTTTTTACTGGTAATAAGTATAACACCATTGGCAGATCTTGCTCCGAATACTGCAGCAGAACTGGCATCTTTTAAGATGTCGACAGTACCGATATCATTTGGATTAATATCGGCCATTGTTCCCGGATAAATTACCCCATCCAATACGATCAATGGAGATGAGCTGGCCGTTAAAGTCCCCTGTCCCCTCACTTGAAGACTACCGCCCTGGCCCTTGGTGCTGGGGTCAAATCCTACATCTAATCCGGGGGCATTACCCCTTAACAAATCCTGAATGGATCTTGGATTTTCATTTTCAAAACGGGAGGCTTTTACCTGGGCAACAGCTCCGGTCAGATCTTTTTTACTTTGGGTACCATAGCCGATTACCACCACATCGGTTAATGAAGAAACCTGCTCAGTTAACGAGATGGTTAAAAATACTCCGTTTTTTACAGGCGCTTCAATGGTTGAGAATCCGGTTGACGTAAAAATCAGCCTCCCATTTTCCGGAACATCTTTAATGGTGAAGTTACCCATGGCATCTGTGATAACACCTTGTTTAGTGCCTTTAACAAAAACACTCACCCCTTCCATAGGATTGTTTTTGGAGTCAGTTACCTTACCTGAAATGGTAATAGGCGGTACGTTATTTTCGGAAATAATAGGTTTGTCCAATCCGTTTGCCTGTACATTAATTGTAAAGCAAATGCAGATAAGAAAGCATACCGAACGGAGTATTCTCCATTGGGTGTTAAGGTTAGTTTTGGCATTTTTTCTCATACAGTCAGCATTGATTTTAAATGATGATCAATAAAAATTGGCAGTCGTTCATTAAGTTAATATCATCTCATTATTCATGAAATAATAGTTAACTACTTAAATATAAACTTATTTATAAATACCAAATTGTTTTTAGGCCTATAATATATACGAAAACGTTTTCGTATATATTATGCCCTCAGCCAGTCATAAATCAGTAATTTAGGATTGCAGTCAACCC
>JANOGE010000092.1:0-17850 GCA_031414035.1 Chitinophagaceae bacterium
CCTATAAGGTTTTAGAAACCTTATAGGTTTAAAGGCTTTCAAAATGAAAGGTATTCCTTGGGGGAATACCTTTTTGGATTCAGGGTTTATTCTTTATTTAATTCAGGGTTTATCTGTATAATTTCCTTAACTGCTTTTATACAGATCTTAATCTTTGCAGTAAGTTTAAAATAATCGGAAAAGTTGCAGGTATTTGGTTTATTATTTTAAAATTTTTCAGATATGAAGAAAGCGGATTGTAGTCAACAGTTTTATCGAAGAATCATTTTTCTAATCAACCTTGAATAATTCAATTTAATAACTATTTTTGAGATACTAAACCAAAATGCCGGGATTAGAATTTATTGATATCAGGCAAATTTGATTTACCTGTCCCGGAATTAATCCACTATAAAGACGGGGAGTGCCGCCCTGTTAATTTTTGATTCGTCACATTGCTGACCGGATTTGAATATTTGGCAATACAAAAATTTTTCTGACCAATACAATTAAAATTAAAAAGAGTTTCAATTTATTTTTTCTCCTGGTAGGTGTTTTCTCCTGCAATCAACAGCAAGTGGAAAAACGTCCAGGCACTTTTGCTCCAAAAGTAACAGAAGCCAAAGGCTATATGGTTCCAAAAGACAGCATGTCTTTGCCCGAGAATATTCCTGTTGATGAAAGTAAATTGAAAAAGATTCCGGCAGGTAATCCTTTAATGGTTCCGGTCAATAATAACGTACAACTTGCCGGGATACACAAAGTTGTTATTGCAGGTAAACCAATGATTATTACACCTGGTACCGATACTTTTCTTCTTCCTAAAACAATTCCTGCTATTGATAGCCCTTTTGTTGCCGGCATACCCGAAATATTTATTGTTAAAGACATGTCCTTAAAAGGAAGTTTCGGCATGTTTGGAAAACAACATGGGCTTAAGCATCATATTGTAACTTGCTTTTTAGAAGACAGATCCGGGAATATCTGGATTGGGACAGCAGGGGGAGTGACAAAATATGATGGCAGAAATTTTTCGAATTATACAGAGAATGAAGGATTGATCAATAACGATGTGAGAAGCATCCTTGAAGATAAAAATGGGAATATCTGGTTTGGCACATTGAGAGCTGGTGTTTCAAAATATAATGGCAGCACTTTTACAAATTATACGGAGAAAGAAGGATTATGTAATAATAAAGTAATCAGTATTCTGGAAGACAGATCCGGAAATATTTGGTTTGGCACCTGGGGCGGCGGAGTTTCAAAATATGATGGTCAATCTTTTACTCATTTTACCAGGAAGGAAGGCTTAATCGGTAATGAAGTTTCCAGTATCCTGGAAGACAAATCCGGAAATATTTGGTTTGCTACAGCAATGGGAGTTTCAAAATACAATGGCAAGTTTTTTACAAATTTTACAGAAAGAGAAGGATTGAATAATAATGATGTTCATTGTATCCTGGAAGACAGATCCGGAAATATTTGGTTTGGTACTACAGGTGGGATATCTAAATATGATGGCCGCTCATTTATTAATATTACTGAAAAAGAAGGATTGGTTCATCATAATGTATTTAGTTTACTGGAGGATAGATTTGGAAATATGTGGATCGGCACTTTTAATGGAATTTCTAAATTCAATGGCCGGTCATTTACAAATTTTACTGAAAGGGATGGATTAAGCAGCAACAATATCTATACAATTCTGGAAGACCGAACAGGAAATATCTGGTTTGGTACAGGCGGAGGCGGAGTTTCTAAGTACAATAAACAACCCTTTACTCATTTCACAGAAAATGAAGGGTTAAATAAGAATTATGTTTTCGGTATTCTGGAAGATAGATCGGGAAATTTGTGGTTTGGTACCTGGGGTGGTGGAGTTTCAAAATACGATGGAAAATCTTTTTTACAGTTTAGTGAAAAGGAAGGCCTGGGTAATATTCATGTAAGGGGTATGGTCCAGGATAAATCCGGAAATATATGGTTCAGTACGTATAATGGTGTTACAAAATACGACGGTCGGTCATTTATATATTTTACTGAGAAGGATGGGTTATGTAAAAATGATGTTTACTGTATACTGGAAGATAGATCTGGAAATATCTGGATCGGTACAACCGGCGGAGTTTCAAAATATGATGGTAAATCTTTTACAAATTTTACCGTAAAGGAAGGTTTAAGTAATAATGATGTTAATCAAATCATAGAAGATAGATCAGGAAATCTCTGGTTTGCTACCGCAGGAGGAGTTTCAAAATATGATAGTCAATTACAGTCTGCTGGGCATACAAGTTTTATACACTTTACTGAAAAGGACGGCTTATATAACAATGCCGTATTAAATATCCTGGAAGATAAGTCTGGAAATTTTTGGTTTGGAACTATGGGAGGTGGTATAACTAAATATGATGGCCAATCCTTTATTCATTTTACAGAAAAAGAAGGCCTGATAAATAATTTTGTAAGTAGTATCCTTGAAGATAAACTAGGAAATCTTTGGGTCGGTACCCGTTTTGGTTTAAGTGAATTGACAACAGAAAAGCAGGCTTTTTTTTCAGAGAAAGTAAAGTCTGGTGTTATAAAAGAAAGTGATGTTTTTTTTAAAAATTACACTTACGCTGATGGTTTTCTAGGTATCGGTTGTAATAGTAATGCCATAATTCAGGCTAAAGATGGCACAATCTGGATCGGAACAAATACCGGAGTATCTGCATTTAATCCCATTGGAGAATCAAGTGATACTATCACTCCAAACATTCAAATCACCACAATAAAATTATTTAACGAAAATATTGCCTGGCCAAAATTGAACCAGAAAAAAGACAGTAGTTTTTTATTGGGCAATGGAATAAAGATCGAAAATTATCATTTCGATGGGCTTAGCAAATGGTACAATTTACCAGAGCATTTAAGTTTAGCATATAACAACAATTTCGTCACTTTTGATTTTATTGGTATTACCATGAGCCAACCGCAAAATGTAAAATACCAATATAAATTGGAGGGCATGGATAAAAACTGGAGTGCATTAACAACCAACAATAATGCTCCTTATGGTAACTTGTCGCCAGGCTCGTATACTTTCAAAGTGAAGGGCATGAACAACGAAGGTTATTGGAGTAATGAATTTAATTACTCATTCACTATCCGGCCTCCCTGGTGGGCAACATGGTGGTTCAGGATACTTGCCATTATTTTTTTATTGGTATTAATATTTTTCATTAGCAGGTTTATTTATGTTTATAATTTTCGAAGGCAAAAAAATGTTTTGGAAAAACAACTTGCCGTGCAATATGAACGGCAGCGTATATCATCTGATCTGCATGATGAAATTGGTTCAACATTAAGCAGTATTAATATTTATGCCGGGTTAGCAAAAAAAGAAATAAACAAAGACAGCCTTCTTGATGCCATTAACCAAAATGTGAGTGACGTAATCAACAAACTAGATGAGCTCGTCTGGAGCATCAATCCAAAAAATGAAAGCACCACCAGCATTGTAAACCGACTGCGATCTTATGCTGAACCCATAACACAAGCCAGGGAAATTTCTTTTGAAATTGAAAACGAAATGCCGGATGCCGATATAACCCTGACTCCGGAAACTACACATGATATCTATTTAGTTGCCAAAGAACTGATCAACAATGCCATAAAACATGCACAATGCAAACATATCCGGGTTAAGTTTTCACGGAAACAGAAAGAACTATTAGTTATCGTAGAAGATGACGGTACTGGTTTTGACGAAACCAGCATCCCAAAAGACCGGCATGGTTTGAGCAATATAAAACAAAGAGTGACCGCAATGAAAGGTAATATTCATACCCTAAACGGGAACGGCACCAGCATCACCATCAGTATTCCTGTGTAATACGTCTAATTCTTGCATAATAGTTTTCGGGTTTTAGGTTTCAGGTAAATATTACTCTTTTCTCTATGTAATCCGCCCTGTTGTTTTTTTAAAACCCCGAAGGGGTGTAATGATTATAGTAACTCATAAAGAAATGAAATTAAACCCCGAAGGGGTGACAGAAAAAAAATCTGTATTTAATCATACCATTCAAACAGATATTTTTCATCATAATCCACTTCAAAACTCGTTAGAAAATCCAGGTATTCCTGTTTAAAGGTTTTCTTTTTGTGATTCTTTTCCTGATTCAGTATATAATCATACACTTTATTAATATGTGAATGGGAATAAGAAAATCCACCTTATCCATCCTGCCAGGTGAATTTTCTTTTTACCAGCTTATGGTCATTTACGAAATTTGAAGCATTATTCTTTATGTCCCTAACCAAATCTGATAAAGCCATAACAGGTTTTAATCCAACAAATACATGTATATGGTCGGGCATCCCATTTACAATGATTGGCTTCTGCACTTTACCTTTAATGGTTCCGGCAATATATTTATGTAATTCGGTTTTCCAACTATTTCCAATAAGGTTCTCCCTGCCTTTTACAGCAAAAACTATCTGGATATATATCTGCGAAAATGTTCCTGGCATGATAATAATTTTTTTGATTATTCAATATGTCACCCCTTCGGGGTTTTCAATCCTAATTTACAAAATTGCTATAATAATATCAACCCTTCGGGTTTTTCCAGCACCTCAAAATAAGAATTAGCCTTTAATACCAGAAAACTGGTAGGCGGATTTGTTTATTTTAGATTTACTTTTAGTACTATGATAAGGGTGGCCATTGTTGAAGACAATCTTTCTTACCTGAAAGCCATGCAGGTGCTCATCAGCAGCCAGCCTGATTTTCTATTGGTTTATACTGCTGAAAATCTTTCGATGATGGAAGCCCTGTATGAGGCAGAACCGGATGTGATCATCCTCGACATAGATCTTCCGGTGCGAAACGGTATAGAAGGAGTAAAATTGATTAAAGAACATTTACCCAATGCCGGTGTTTTCATGCTCACCGTTTTTGAAGATGAAGATAAAATATTCAGTTCCATTAAAGCCGGTGCCCTGGGCTACCTGCTGAAAAAAGACCCGCCGGAAAAAATAGTGGAAGCCATAAAAGGAATCTACAATGGCGAAAGCATCATGAACGGAAAAATAGCCCGGAAGATGCTGGATTTCTTTAGCCGAAAAGAAAGCGACCGCCAACATAAACTGGAACAATTCAACCTTACCAAAAGGGAAAAAGAGATATTGCAATTATTGATAGATGGCAAGTCTTACAAACACATTGCCGACATCTGTAACATCAGCCTGCAAACCCTGTTTACCCATACCCGCAACATCTATAACAAGCTTAACATTCACTCAAGGGCCGAAATAGCAGCCATGTACCATTAATACCTGCTCATCCCTTTCTACAGTTAGGCATCTCTTACTGTCACATAAATCTGGTATTGTTTTCCGGTAAATTTTATTGGAGGTTTACCCTGTGCTTTATTGAGAGGAAATCATTACCGTGTATTCCCCATTTAATTTACCGTCTTATCCCTGTTGAAAGCAATTTAAGGTTCAAGTATTTTCACATTTATATTTTTGAATAGTAAATTTTTAGAGGTCACCATTCTTTATAATCAATTTTAATTATGAAAAAAATCTCCGTTTCATTGTTGCTGTTTATTGTTATCACAGTAGAGGCACAGTTCAACCAATTTACTTTTTTAAAAGGGAATACAACTGATTTTTCTTTTGGTTCTTATGGAACGCAGGGAGTTGCCAGTGTAAGTAATAACCCCGGGCTACGGTCAAATACTGTTACCTGGCAATACAATAATAAGCTGTACTTATTTGGTGGTGAAGGGGCAGGTAATTCTGCAAGTGTTGGTTATTTGAATGATTTATGGGAATATGATCCTGCAACGAATAACTGGCGTTCGTTAAAAGGAACTGGCGGAGCAGCCGTTTATGGCACACTTGGACAATATGCTGCAGCAAATACTCCGGGAGCAAGAAAAAGTTCAGCAAGCTGGGTTTTAAATAATAAGTTTTATTTGTTTGGTGGATATGCTGGTGGCAGATTGAATGATTTGTGGGAATATGATCCATCCATTAATCAATGGCGTTGGCTTAATGGTGTTTCTGCAGTTAATGTTGCACCAACTTATGGAACCATTGGAGTAGCCGATCCATCAAACAATCCCGGCGGAAGAGCAACAATTTATCCCTGGGTGTTTAATGGAAAATTATATCTCTTTGGTGGCGAAAAATCAGGTGTAAGTGGTGATGAGGCTTTAAGTGATATATGGGAATATGATCCGCTAGCAAATCTTTGGCGTTGGATTAAAGGCCCAAATACAACAAATGTTAATGGAATTTATGGCACTAAAGGTGTAGCTGATGTTGCCAATAATCCTGGCGGCAGATCTTATGGATATGGTGGAATTATTAATGATAAATTTTTCATGTTTGGAGGTTTTGGCTTTGGGGTCGCAGGAGGATATGGGCAACTGAACGATTTATGGGAATTTGATATGGTTACCAACAACTGGCGTTGGTTAACCGGAATTAATACTACTGACGGTTTGGGGATATACGGAACCCTGCAAACTTACTCATCAACTAATACACCTTCTGCCAGGCGGGCCTTTACAGGAGCAATCGGTAATGGAACATTATATGTGTTCGGAGGTTTTGGAAATAGTCAAGTGCCGGGAGGAGGTCAGTTAAATGATTTGTGGGAATATGACCCATCTAGCAATCAATGGCGTTGGTTGAAAGGACAAACAAATATTAACAATACAGGAGTTTATGGAAATACAGGTGTTGCATCTGTATCTTCTTTGCCAGGAAGCAGGGAGCAGACGGTTATGAATTATATAAATGGGAGCTTGTATTTATTTGGAGGCAGAGGGTACAATTCAATTGCAGGAAATCTGTATCAAAGTGATCTATGGTCTTTTGATCCGGCAACTTTTAACTGGACCTGGTTGAAAGGTCCAAGTGGAAAAGAATATAATGGGGTTTACGGCACACAGGGTGTTATTTCTGCAACTAATAAACCCGGGGGCAGAGTGGCTCCAGGAAGTATTGGTGCTAATAACAAGTTTTATCTTTTCGGAGGAACTGGATTAGCTTCAAATGGATACGGTGGAAATCTCAATGACTTATGGGAATATTCACCTACAACCAATAACTGGACATGGATTAAGGGTTCAAATGCCGGGGGAACAGGAAACTATGGAACTATTGGAGTTCCATCAGCCACCAATCTTCCACCGGGCCGGGAGAGTCATATGTTATGGAGTGTTAGTAATAAAATTTACCTGTTCGGTGGCACTGCCGGAACTTATTTTAATGACCTCTGGGAATATGACCTTACCACTAATAACTGGACATGGCTGAAAGGATCAAACACTGCGAATCAAAGTGGCATATACGGAACTAAAGGAGTTTCTGCTGCTACGAACACACCTGGTGCAAGATGGTTTTCTTCAACTTTTGCATACAATAACAAACTTTACCTGTTCGGTGGAGATGGATATAACAGTGGAGCAACCGCAGGACAATTGAATGACTTATGGGAATACGATCCTGCTACAAATAACTGGACATGGCTTAGCGGCAATGATGCAATAAATAGTTTAGGTATTTATGGTACCATTGCAGTGCCTTCAGCAACAAACTTACCGGGAGCAAGAGAATCCGGGCAGATGCAGACCATTAATAACAAGGCATATTTATTTGGCGGCAGGGGTTTTGCTGTATCCGGAGGATTCAGCAACCTGAACGATATGTGGGAATATGATCCTGCTGCCAATATATGGACATGGATAAAAGGTGCTAACACAGGCGGAAGTGCCGGTGTGGCTGGAGCTTACGGAATTGAAAATGCAGTCAACAATCCTTCGGCCAGGTATTATGAAACAAGCTGGGCGCTTAATAATAAATTTTATGTATTCAGTGGCACACCCTTTGGCCCTGAGTATAATGATGTGTGGGAATATAATCCTTCATCCAATAACTGGAGATACATTCATGGAACCGGTAACATAGGTGGCCAACCGGGTAATTATGGTTTAACCGGAATTGGAAACCATCTTAATCTTCCAACCCGGCGCTGGCAAAGCACGGCTGCTTCCGCAGGTGGAAATGCCTATATATTCGGTGGTTTTGGCTCTTATGCCAATAATTCAACAACTTCAAATCAATATCTGGGTGATTTATGGAAATGGGCACCTGGCCCGGATGGTCCATTTACATTCGGTTCTAATCATAAAATTTATGTCAATGATAATATTCTCACAGGAGATACTTATACAACTGCCATTGGTAATAATTTAAATACCGGTAACCCTTCTGACCCGTTAGCAACAGTTGATTTTGCAGTTACTGTGGCACAGCCCGGGGATACGATTTTTGTGGATGGTGGAACATATGTCACACCCAATTTCACAATTGGAAAAGCGTTGACAATTCTTGGACCCAACTATACAATTGAAGTAAGCGATGCTTCAAATAGGTTATTATATAATAATTTAAGAAATACTGAGGCAATCATTAATAATTCAACAATTACAATTGGAGCAAGCAATATCAATATTGAAGGATTCACATTTGAACCTGTTTCAAAAAGTCAGATTCTACAGACAAACTCAACACTAGATTTCAGCAATATTAAAATATCAAGGAATCGGTTTTTAGCCAGTACAAACTTCTCACTTATTAACCTATTTGGGAAAAATATTACGCCACTTAGTTCCAACAGTTATTTTATAGTCAATAATCGATTTGAAAAAACCGGGGGGACAGGAAATACAAATGTGATCTTAAGCTATATCAATGTTGCTCATGTTTCAGGAAACGTATTTACAATTGCCAATGTAGGACTTGCAAGGTTACAATCCGCAATTAATATTGGGTCTTCGGGAAAAGTTGATAATTTGACTATTGCCGGAAATGTTTTCGACAGAATGAATGCGGCCATTTCTACTTCAAGAACAGGAACCACTTTGATTGATGATAATAAGTGTTATGACAGTCAGACTGCATTTGGCCTGACAAACAGTATTATAGAGCCGGCAGTTGTTACTGTAACAAGGAATATTTTTTCCAATATTCGGAGCAATGGTGCCGTATTCTTTAACAGAACTGGTGCTAATGATAATAGCAGCCCCAACAAATTCATCTTTGAAAACAACGTTGTGAACACAGACGCAACCGGCCTGACTGCTGTTTCAACTTTGATGGTGGCAAGTAACGTAGTAACATCGGTAACCAATGCCGAAATAGAAACCACTATAAGGAATAATTCCTTCAATTATTCCGGCGACTTTGGCCTTCTACCTTTCGGTACGCCGTTGGGATTGAGAATTGCAGGCAGGCATAACAGGCTAACGTTTGAAGCAAATGAAATTAGTTTTAATGGAACAAACTTACCTGCTTCCGGGACACTGACAAGCGGCATACATGTTTTTACAAATGCCAATGGCTCAGGCGGAGGAGCTATTCCATCTAATGCAGTCATAAACATTTCAAACAATAAGATCAGCGGGTTCAAACAGTCAATAGTATTTTATAATGTGCAGGCTGGCCAGTATGGAGGATTACTTAGTGGAGTTGCTACGAATATTACCAACAACAGTTTTTCCGGTGATTCCATTGCCATCAACAACGGCACAACCAGCCAAACCGTAAATGCAACCTGCAATTGGTATGGCTCTGCAGCTGCACAAAATATTATTCCTAAAATAAATACAGCCACAACAGTAAATTATATTCCATGGTTAACTGACGGAACAGATGCTGACCCGGTAGCAACAGGCTTCCAGTCATTACCCGGAGTTTGTAACGGAACGCCGGTTACGGTAACATCAGTAACAGGTGGCGCTACCTATTGCCCGGGAACAACTCCTGCAAATATCGAAGCAGCCGTAACAGGTACAAGCCCCTGGTCCATATTATATACTTTAAACGGTTTAGCTCAAACTCCGGCAACCGGTGCAAGTTCGCCGGTAAGCCTGGGTAATGCAGCAGGTGTTTATGTTGTTACAGGTGTTACGGATGCATATAGCACCAACACGGCAAGCGGCACACAAACAATAACAATCAATCCGAATGCAAATGCAGGAACCATAAGTGGAACAACAGCACTGTGTATCGGAGCAACAGATACTTATACATCTGACGGTGATGCAGGCGGTACATGGAGCAGCACCAACACCGGCGTAGCAACAGTTGATCCGTTAACAGGTTTCGTGACTTCTGTAAATGCAGGCTCCACAAATATCACTTATACAGTAAACACAGGATGTAACAGCCCTGTATCATCGTTCAAAACTTTGACAGTGAACCCAACAGCTACAGTTGATGCAGTATCAAACCAGTCGGTGTGTAACGGGGCTATTACAGCTGCAGTAAACTTTACGGGTTCGGTTCCCGGCACTCAATTTAGCTGGACAAATAACGACCCATCTATTGGTCTTGCTGCCAGTGGAACAGGTGATATTGCTTCTTTTACAGCAGCCAATACAACCAATGCACCGGTAACGGCAACGATTACAGTAACACCAACTACAGGAGGAACTGGTGGTTTTGCTTATATCACCGGAAGTGGCGCTGGTATTCCCGGAGGTCATGGTGTATCCGTAATCAATATAGCAACAAACACGGTGGTTGCTACTATTCCAACCGGTTCACAACCTTTTTTCGCATCTGTTAGCTCTGATGGCAGCCGTGTATATACATCCAATTTTTCTTCTAACACGGTATCTGCGATTAACACAGCTACAAACACTGTGGTAGCTACTATTCCAGTAGGAACTGGTCCAAGTGGTGCAGCCGGCATAACGGTTAGCCCCGATGGAAGCCGGGTATATGTTTGCAACTATCTAGATAATACTGTCTCTGTTATAAATACTTCTACAAATACAGTTGTAACAACAATACCTGTAGGTTATAATCCTCATTGTATAGCAGTTAGTCCAAATGGTAATCTCGTATATGTATCTAATTCTGGTTCTTTTTATACTGGTAATATCTCTATAATAAATACTTCAACCAACACCGTAGTTACAACAATTGATTTTGGATTATTTAATCCAACTCCTGAAGGTTTGGCATTCAGCCCTGATGGTAGCCTTGTATATGTATCTATTTATGGACACGATATGGTATTTGTAATCAATACTTCTACCAATGCTATTGTGGCTACAATCCCAGTAGGCTACCGCCCTTATGGTCTTTCGATAAGTCCCGATGGCAGCCGGGTTTATGTTACACATCCCATTATAAGCAATGTATCCGTGATCAATACCGCTACCAACACATTGGTAGCTACTATCACAGGTGTTGGTGGAGCTAATGGCCTTTATGGTTTATCAGTTACCTCCGATGGTAGCCGTGTCTATGTACCTAATCTTTCAACACAAAATTTATTTATAATTAATGCTTCTACAAATACAATAGTTAACAATATTAATTTACCCTTGCTTCCTATAGTAATTGGCAATTTCATTACTGCTGGTTCCGGCATGGTATGCACAGGCACTGCAATAACTTTTACTATTACAGTAAATCCATCGCTGACTGTAACAGGTACACAAACAAATATTTTATGTAATGGAAATTCAACGGGTGCAATAGACATAACAGCAGCCGGTGGTTCCGGGCCTTATATATATACATGGACAGGCACGGGTGTTAATGTAACAGCAGAAGATCAGACAGGATTGGCTGCTGGGTTATACTCAGTAATTGTTACAGATGATATTGGCTGCACTGCATCATTAACGGTAACGATCACTCAACCAGCAGCACCCTTAACAATAGTAATGACAGGCACCAATGCTTCCTGTAATGGCAGCGCCAATGCAACAGTATCAGGAGGTACAATTCCTTATACCTATCAATGGAATAATGGCGCCACAACTCAGTCAATCAGCAATATTCCTGCAGGCATTTATTCAGTGGTGGTGACAGACGCAAATGGCTGCACTGTTTCGGGGTCATTTACCATAACCGGCAACTCGCCTGTTAATCCCACAACACAATTGGTTAATGTAAGTTGCTTTGGTTTCAATAATGGTACTATAACTGTTACAGGTGCTGGTGGCACAGCGCCGCATACATATAATATAAACGGGTCTGCCTTCCAGCCAAATAATGTATTCAACAACCTGGCGCCGGGGGTTTATGTTATAGGTGCAAAGGACGCAAATGGCTGTTCAGATTTTGTTACAAGAACAATTACACAACCATCTTTGCTGACTGTTGTGCTGGATAGTATGCATACAGCTTGCTCAGGTGTGAACAATGGAAGAATTTTCATTACAGCGATTGGCGGCAGCGGAGGAAAAAATTATAGCTGGACAGGGCCAAACGGATTTATCTCTAATGCACAAGATCCCAATAACCTGTTTGCAGGTAACTATTCTGTGATTGTGACAGATGCGAATGGCTGTACAACAAATATGAATGCTGTATTACCTGAATGGCCCGCCATTACCATAAGCGAGGTGGTTACTCATGTTGCCTGCCGCGGTGTTTTGACAGGAGCAATTGATGCAACCGTGACAGGTGGAACTGGTTCCGGATTTACCATTAGCTGGACAGGACCGTTGGGTTTTATAGCAACTACTGAGGATATTAATGGTCTCAAAGCAGGTAATTATTTAATAAAAGTTACAGATGCCGGCAGCGGTTGTATTGTTCAAAAAGCCATCATAGTCAATCAACCGGCAAACAATCTAAATCTTGCCACAACCAAGACAAATGCTACCGGGTGCAATAGTTTAGGTAGCATCACCGCAACCGGCTCAGGAGGTACCGGTCCTTATCAATACAAACTTGATAACGGTATATACCAGTCATCAGGATCGTTCACAGGTTTATATGCAGGTAGCTATACGGTTTGGGTGAAAGATGCAAATGATTGTACTGTTACAAAACTGGTAAATATTACAGATAATGGCAGTGATGAGTATGAAGGAAACAATAATAAAAACCAGGCTAAGCAGATCAATATCGGCGATAATATTGCCGCACGTATAGCACTCGCAACTGATATTGCAGATTGGTTTAAGTTTACTACCCCGGCAGGTGGGGGGAATTATATACTCAGCCTCACTCATCCTTCAGCCAGTTTCACATTTAATATGTATCCTGCAGGTAACAATGTTCCGGCACTGATACCTGTTAGTACAACATCAACATCCAAAGAATATCTATTAAGCGCCAATACTAATTATTTCATTAACGTAACAGGTGGGTTATCTTATACCTGTTACGGGTTGATGGTATCTCCGCCTGTTTCATTTAGAGAAACTATCACCAGTACTTCAACAGCCAACAGCATTATTATTAAAAAAGAAAAACCCTTTGTTCCGGAAATTACAAATCTGTCTGCAATAGCATATCCTAATCCGCACCAGGGATCCTTCAAGCTGCAAATAGCTTCACCGGAAGAAGGGAAAGCAAAAATTGAGTTATATACTGTAACTGGTCAAAAACTACAGGAAAAAACAATAGGTGTGCAAAAATCAGAAAATAATATTGTTCCATTTAGCGGTGTGGGACATGGAACAATCTTTTACCGTATTCAGGTAGTTAAACATATGGCAACAGGAAAAATAATAGGATCTGACTAAAGGTAGTGTGATTTATTTTGGTCCGGGGAGTCAGTATTTTTTTAAAAAAAAATATTGACAGAAAGTTTAATATAATGTTATAACAAAGGTGATTACCTCACACTATTTCGGGTGATAACCTCCGTAAAAGAAAAAGCTTACCGTGTGATATTTGAAGGGTATAATTTTTTTCAAAAAATAAATCAATTCATCATGAAAAAATTACGTTTAAAAACTTACAAAGGTAAAATGGTAGTTCTATTACTCGGATTATCTGTTTTGGTATTCTCCTGTAAAAAAAATGACGATACGGTTACGCCTCCTCCAGCCGCCACTATTGCAGGTGTAACCGGGCCAACAGGCTTAACATCGGGGCCTAAAAACTCGGTGATTACCATTACCGGCACCAATTTTATTACCGATTTATCCAAAATTCAGGTAAAAGTTAATGGAAAAGTATGTATTGTTTTATCTGCAACGGCTACCTCTATTACAGCACAGATCCCCCCGGCATGCGGCACCGGTGTTGTTGAATTATTATTAGATGGCGCATTATTTACCGGCCCCGTTTTTACTTTTGAATACACTTATACATTATCATCGGTAACCAACGGACAGATTGGTTATCTTGACGGACCAGTGGCCACGGCAAAACTGGAAGATATTGTTGGTATTTGTATTGATGGCAGCGACAATGTTTTTACCGCACAATATAATAATCCAAGGGTACGTAAAATAGGAGCTGATGGTATGGTTAGTACCATGGCCGGTGATGGTACCTTAGGTGCAGTAAATGGTAACGGTACGGCAGCAAAACTTGGGCAGGCTGATTTTGTTTCAAGTGATGCTGCGGGTAATATCTACGTAGCGGAAACAAATAATGGAACAGCAACAAACTATATCCGGAAAATTGATGTAAATAAAAATGTTACGAATTTTGCCATTGTTCCTGCAGGAACCTCAATTCAGGGAATTAAAGTAATGCCCAATGGTATTATCTATGTTCAAGGCTTTGACAGGATAGGCAAAGTAACAACAGCCGGGGTATTTTCATGGCTTGCCGTTTCTGCTGTAGGTACTGGTGAAGTGGACGGGCCTGTTGGAACAGCCAGATTCAGTTTATATGGTGGTATTGAAGTAAGCGCTGATGAGAAAAAAATATATGTAACCGATTTCTACAATGGTACGAATAGTGGCAATAAAGTCAAGTTGTTTGATATAACAGCTAATACGATAATGACTATTGCAGGTAAAACAGGGCTAAGTACCGGTGATGGCGATGCTTTGAATGTAGGATTTAAATTGTTAACCTGTACTTTACTGGATAATAAAGGAGGATTATATATCGCAGACGGGTTTAATGATAAAATCAAGTATTTAAAAAACGGGATGATATCAACTTTTATCGGTTCAGCGGGTGGTGGGGATACTGATGGTGATATAAGCATAGGTAAAATAAATTATCCTCACGGTTTGGTATGGGATTCAAAAGGGAATTTATTTATCAGCAATGCCAGTGCTAAACTGAAAAAGTTGACTATTGATTAAACGGAATGGCAGATAACAAATAATAGTATTGATAAGGAGTTGTTTTAAAAAAAGCGACTCCTTATTTTTTATTCGCAAGCTGCCCACAGGCCGCATCAATATCTTTACCACGGCTTCTTCTCAAACGCACATTAACACGGTGTTTGGCTAAATAGTCAGTAAACTGTTGGGTGGTATCTTCATCGGGTTTGGTAAAAGAGGCTTTGTCAATGGGATTGTATTCTATTACATTGATAAGATGTGTAGGGATCTGCCGGTAAATTTTTATCAGGTCTTCGGCGTCTTGTATAGAATCATTAACATCCTTAAAAAGAATGTATTCTAACGTAATATCATTTTTGGTTTGCTCATAAAAATAATTCAACGCCTCAATCAATACCTCAATGCTGTTGCTTTCATTAATAGGCATGATGGCATCACGCTTTTTATCTGTGGCTGCATGTAAGGAAAGGGCCAGGTTGAACCTCACTTTATCATCGCCCAACTGCCTGATCTGTTTGGCCACACCGGCTGTTGATACCGTAATTCTTTTTGGGCTCATGCCCATTCCATCGTTGGACGTGATTTTGTCTATTGCCTGCAACACATTTTTATAGTTGAGCAACGGTTCACCCATACCCATAAAAACAATATTGGTCAGTTTGGTTCCGTACACTTTTTCGCTTTGCTGATTCAGTAAAGCCACCTGGTCGTATATCTCATCAAAATTTAAATTTCTTTTTCGGTCCATATAACCGGTTGCACAAAATTTACAACTCAGGCTGCACCCGATCTGTGACGAAACACAGGCGGTTTGCCTTTTTTCAGTGGGGATCAATACGCCTTCCACAAAATGGCCGTCAAAGGTTTTAAACCTCGATTTTACCGTGCCGTCGCTACTTACCTGGTTGGTATCAACAGTAATTGCAGGTAAAGTGAAGTTTTCGGCTAATTTTAAACGGAGGTCTTTAGACAGATTGCTCATATCCTCAAAGCTTTGTGCATTTTTTTTCCAAAGCCACTCGTAAGTCTGTATAGCCCGGAATTTTTTATCACCTATAGATTCAAAATATTCTTTAAGTTCGGGGAGACTAAGGGTACGTATATTTTTAACTGTCGGCATTTTGCAAAGGTACTGTTGGTACTGCTATATTTGGTATATTAGATCAATTTTGGGCATTTTGGCTAAATTATTGCAGATTCTATTTAAAAAATTAATTTTATGAGAAGCCATTATTTACTGATCATCAGTTTATTTATTTTTTTAAACTCCTGCAGCCGCTCGGGGTCCGATATCATAATTCCTGTAGTTGATGACTGGCCAACCGATACTGTCCGAATAGTTAAAAGTGGATTAAACTTTCCCTGGGAGATCCTATGGGGTAAAGATGATCATATCTGGATGACAGAAAGAGGGGGGAAGATCAGCAAGATAAATCCTAAAACCGGGGACGTAATTTTTGCTTCATCAATAGCTGAAGTAGTCAGTAATGGTGAAGGCGGATTATTGGGCATGGTTCAGCATCCTGGTTTTTTAACCAATGGATTATTTTATGTGGTGTATAATTATAATAATGGAGCAAATTACCGGGAGAAGATGGTACAGATGAAATATGAAAACGGCAGTATTCAAACCATAAATACTTTGATAGAAAATATTCCTGCATCAGGTATTCATAATGGATCAAGGCTATGGATCACCGATGAAGCAGCACCTAAGCTTTTTATGACAACCGGCGACGCATCTGTACAGAATAATGCTCAAAATACGGCTTCCTTATCCGGTAAGGTCTTACGGTTTAACCTGGATGGAACCATCCCGTCAGATAATCCTTTTCCGGGTACAGCCGTTTGGAGTTTTGGACATCGTAATCAGCAGGGGCTGGTTGTTGTAAACGGTATTATGTATACCAGTGAGCACGGACCATCTATTGAAGATGAACTGAACATTATTGAAAAAAACCGCAATTATGGCTGGCCCAATGTTAATGGCCCCTGTGACCAGCCTGCTGAAATAATTTTTTGTAATACTAATAATGTGAAAGTACCCATATGGAGCAGTGGCGGAAGTACGATCGCAGTTTGCGGACTGGATTATTACAATAATACCCGGATACCTGCCTGGCAAAACAGTTTACTGATGCTTACGTTAAAAGATGAAAGTTTGAGGGTGCTTGGTTTAAGCGCTGATGGACTATCGGTAGTTAGCCAGCAAACATTTTTTAAAAATACGTTTGGCCGCCTTAGGGATATTTGCATCTCTCCTGCAGGGAGGGTTTACTTATGTACCGGCAAAGGAGCTAATACTGATGTACTGGTAGAAATTTCTAAGCCTTAACCATATCTTTGTAAAAGTTTTATTTATTGTATTAAAAAAGTTGAATCTGGCTAACAGCAGGCAGATAAAGCTGAATGATTTTTTCAGGCACCCCTAAATAACCGGGATAAACACAAAAAACCAGCATGCAAACAGTTTTTGTAATTGATGCCATACGTACACCCATTGGAAAATATGGCGGTTCATTAAGCGGCGTAAGGCCCGATGATCTGCTGGCGCATGTGATAAGTGTTTTGGTGAAAAAAAATGCAACTATTGATGTAGATGCCATTGAAGATGTTATTGCCGGGGCGGCTAATCAAAGTGGTGAGGATAACCGTAATGTGGCCAGGATGGCGGCTTTGCTGGCAGGCTTACCTGCATCGGTTGCAGGTAATATGGTAAACAGGTTGTGTGCCAGCGGACTGCAGGCTGTAATGGATTGTACCCGTGCAATTGCCTGTGGCGATGGAGAATTAATGATTGCCT
>JANOGE010000093.1:0-11798 GCA_031414035.1 Chitinophagaceae bacterium
AAAATGCATTGGTAATAAGATTTAGTATCACTCTTCCAATATCCTGCGGAATGATGTTGATATTACCAATACTTTCATCAAAATCAGTTTTCATCGTTGCATTGAAAGATTTGTCTTTAGCTCTTAACCCATGATAAGCCAACCGCAAATATTCATCGGCCAGCTTATTAATATCGGTTGGTTCTTTAGTAGCGGTGCTGCTGCGGCTGTGTTGCAGCATACCTTTTACAATATCTCCGGCACGTTTGCCGTGATGATTTATTTTATCAAGATTTTGTTTTACATCAGTGGCAATAGCTTTCACTTCTTCGTAATTCCCTTTATCCACTTCTTCTACCATTTCACTTATCAACTCACTGCTTACTTCACTAAAATTGTTGACGAAGTTTAACGGGTTTTGTATTTCATGAGCAATACCGGCGGTGAGTTCGCCGAGCGATGCCATTTTTTCTGACTGGATCAATTGTGCCTGTGTGGATTTTAATTCGACCAATGCTTCTTCTGTTCGTTTTTTTTCTTCTTTCAGTTTTAACAGGTCCGATTCGGCCTGTAATGCCAGTGCTTCTGCTTTTTGCAGGTCGAGAAAACGGGTATAAGTACGTTCAAATTCTACAGCAAAACGGGCCAATATCTTTTTTTCCTCTTCTTTTAATTCATGTTTTACCATTACACCAAAGCAACCATATTTCATAAAAGCTTCTACATAATATAAACCACCAGAGAAATATTCCGGTTTTAGTTGTTCTATTCCTGCTATCAATTCACTCCATACAGCAAAGTAATTTTCAACGCCGGCAGGCGGTACCTGATAGGAATAAACAGGTTCATTGCTTTTCCAGTCAATAAGACATTGTGCCGTGGCGGGTTCATTTCTGTCGAGCGGATAATTGATGGCCTTACTTTTGAAATCTGTTGAATTGTTTTCTGCCCAGGCTGCCCAGAATTTATGCTGATCCTTATCTTCATCAGGCAACCATAAAAATGAAAAGGCGGATGGTATACCCAACAACAATACCTGTTGGTGAAAAACCCGTAAAGTATCATCGAGTTCTTTTGAATGCTGCATGATCATGCTTTGGGTACGGGTACGTTCCAATGCTGCTTCAATCTTTGCTTCTCTTGCCTGTGCTTCTGCTTTTTGCAGATCATTGAAACGGGTATAAGTAAGATCGAAAACTTTTCCGAAGCGGCTTAGTATATCAAGGTTTTCTACAGAAAGGTATTCCTCACCAACCGTTTGTAGCCCGCCAAAATTGCTGAAAGTAAAAGTGGCTACATATCTTTTCATAGCTCTTGAAGCAGCCTGTGCTGCTTTGGGAACCCTTCTCCATTCTGTTTTATTAAACAGATAATCGTCGTATGTTTTTTTCTCTTTTCCTTCGAGCACATAAACATGTTTTGTTTTCCGCTCCCGGTAACCTTTCATGATGGAATGATGAAAAGGATAGTCTTCAAATTTCATCAGGTAGGATTCGGGTGGCTTGTTTGTTTCAGGATTTGCCGCCCAAACCATATTTGTTAATGATGGTGCATCAATGATATTGATGATACACCAGTTTAATTCAAAATCAAGTTTGGTTAATTCTTTAAAAACAGTATCAACCAATTCGGACAACTCATCAGACTTTTGCATCGCCATTGCCCTTGCTCTTACTCTTTCCAATCCCAATTCTATTTGTGCTTCTCTTGACTGTGCTTCTGCTTTTTGAAGATCGAGGAAACGGGTATAGGTTTGCTGGAATACTTTTCCAAAACGCATCAGCGTATTATTATCTTCATCTGTATAAGGAATACCTGAAAAATTTTCGATGTACAGGCAAACATTCTCTAACAATACAGTGGATGCGGCCAGGCCGGGGCAGCTAAAATAAAATTCCTTTGCCTGCTCCGTCAAACCGGGGATGTACTCAAAAAGTTTTTTATAAAACCTGTTTTTTTCTTCAAAACTCAGATTGGTGGCAAAAAAATCCTCCCCTTTTTCTTTTGCTTCATTAAAACGATTGTAATACACAGAATCAAAATAAGGAATGATTACCTGCGAGGGACCCCCCCCGTTCGGATCAGCTACCCAAATATCATAATCGTTCCTTGCTTTATAATCCATAACAAAACCCGTATGTCCGATTTTGATATTCAATTGAACAAATTGTTCATATACAACCTGGATAACCTCTTTAAGCTCATCACTTTTTTGCATGCCCATGGTTCTGCTCCTCACTCTTTCGAGGGCCGCTTCGATCTGTGCTTCCCTAGCCTGTGCTTCTGCTATTTCAATATCCTGGTATCGGCGGTAAGCCAATTCAAATACATTTCGAAATCTTTTGAGCAGTTCTAATTTTTCAGAAGAGAGCGGACTAAATGTAGATATCCCGATGGCTCCCAATGCAATGGAATAGAAATAGTAATAAAGGGCATTTATATTTTCGAGCCTTGGGTCTTCGTATTCTCCACTTTCTCTTCTACGTTGCTTCCAGCTTTCCAGCTGATCTTTTTCCACCACCAGTTTGGCAAAAGCATCTTTCGATTTCCTTATCTTTTCCTGGAACTGTTCGAAAACCGGGTGGCTGCTGTAAGAAAGCTTTCCCTTGTTTGCCCCAGTGAAATCTGAGTAATCATAATCGATCAGCAAACTGCTTGCATCATCCCAGAAATTAATCAGCGTATTTCTTAGTTCTTCAAATCCAAGAGATCTTAATTCTTTAAACATGACTTTACAGATATCTAGAATATCATCTGGTTTTTTCATACCCATAGCCACTGCTCTTACCCTTTCAAGGGAAGATTCCACTTCCAGTTCCCGGTTCTGTGCTTCTACTGCTTTTCTTTTTTGTTCCAGTTCTTCAATGGTTTCTTCCAAAAGAATAGCAGTAGTGCGTTTTACTTTTTCTGTTCTTTCCAGTTTAAATTCAGAAATGGTGAAGGCGCTGTCAGCCTCTTTTATTGATTTTAAAAGTGCAGCTTTTTCTTCTGCAGTTAAATGTTCGGCCTGCTGGATAAAATCCTGTAATGTTTGTAAGTGTTGGTTCATTTATTTTTCTTTTATGGCCATCCAGCTACAGGTTATGTTATGAAATTCCTGCTGACTCGTCTGAGCCCTTCCAAATTCGCCGTAAGCAAAATATCCCACCATAGGCACATTCCACACATCCTTCAATCCCTGTATTTCTTTGCCTACCAGAGGACCGAGGGCAATATGCCTGGCTTTACAGGAGAATAATATCATTGCATCTGCTTCAGGTAAACTGGTTTCTTTTACTTCGAGGCAAGCGGATACCACTGAGTCGATAACATCAAAATCGGGAGGAATGGTGAACCTGACTTTTGATCCCTCGGGCACATTTCCTGCACACATAAAGGAATGATCATTCCAGTTTCCAAGCATAGCTGTACGCATCACTATGCTTCCGTCCTTGGTTTGCAACTGCATGGGAAAATTAGATCCGATGTTGATAATAATGTCAGTTCTTTTTTCCCTATTTAAAGAAGAGATCCCCATGTATTTGACAATCGTATCCAATGCCGGCTCATTATCGATCGTATACACCCAACAGCCTTCACTTTTAGTAATTGTTTTTACAGTGCCCACAGCTTGCCAGCCACAGGTGGCAAGCTGTTGTAGTATATACCTGTCTTTATTTATAATAATAGCTATAATGCCGTTATCGCTGTTTTTATTATTTGTAAAAACATAGGTTCCTGTCATAGTGAAATCATCACCTGCCATGCCACCCACGATGGTCACTCCTGAATCAGATCCCTCTTCTATTCCCCGAATTATCATTTCACCATCTGCATTGACCCCGCTGCCGCATACAATATAAGCAGGGTCAGAAAAAATGCTCAATCCTGTCTTGCCAATATCTTCGGCAACATCCCGTGTGTTCCTGGTTCCGCAATCCTCAAATAAAATTTTGTAACTGGCTCTGTCAATATCCATCAGCAGGATTGCTGTTGATTCTTCTCCAACTTCACCGTCAATGAATTCACCTGCAGAAGTGGCGCCGAATATATCAATACTACTTTTGTCAAGTATCCCGCAGATAGCCTCCTGATCTTGTTTTATGGAAAGAAAAACAATGGCTACTGTTGGTTTAAATCCGTCGGCCATACTTTGTTGTAAGGCTGATTGAATTTCCTCCGGTGATGTTCCTTTGATTGATTTTGCTTTCATAATCCTATTTTATAGAAAAATAAAAATTTAATTATTTAGAACAATAGTTTTCTATAAAATACCGGACCGGAAGCTATGCTTTATTATTGATCAGGTTTTTTAAATAGGCTTGTTTGATATGTTCCTTATTTTCATTACAATAACCGGTGAAGTAATGATGGTTTTGCAGAAAAGAAATTTGGGTATTATCCCAGTCTGTTTTTGTTAACGAGGGGTTCAAATATTGCAGTTCTTTAAAAAAAAGATCTGCTTTTGTACCGGCATCAGCCGTTCCTAAATACTCCAGGTCAGCATCGGCAATGATCTCTTCCAGTTTATTTTTTGGTGATTGCGGGATCCTGGTGGCCATGATCATACCGCAAATGGTTTCTATTTCACCGGGTATATATCCATATTCAGGTAAGTATTGCCGGGCCAGTATGCAACCCGCCGCTTCATGCCCTTCGTATGTGACGATATAACCTGAATCATGCCACAAGGCGGCCGCTTTTAATAATTTTATTTCTTCTTCCCTGCAATTTTCTGCCTGTCCTATTTCAACAGATTTCTCCATTACGTATAAAGTATGTAGGTAATTATGATAATAATAAAACAGGGGCAGGTTGTTATTCAACAGGTCAATCACAAATTCTTTCATGTGGGTTTTACTTTGCATGGGGCTTCGCTTTTAATATTCCGCCGGTTGCTTCGCTGATCCGTTGTACATAAACAAATGCCTTAGGGTCAATCACCATTAATGCATCCTGTATCTGTTTTATTTCCAGCCGGGTAACAATGGTCACAATGATCTCACAGTCTGTTTTAATATCAAAACTCCCGGGCAGGTAACCACGTTCGCCCTTATATACGGTAATACCTTTGCCCAATTCATTCACCAGGAAATTCTTTATTTCATCCTGCTGGGATGAAATGATGTTCATGGCGGTGTATTCTTCAATACCATCCACCACGTAGTTGGTGGCACGGGTTGCGGTAAAATAAGTAATGACGGAATACATGGCTGTTTCAATACCAAATTCCAATGCAGCTACCGCAAATATGATGCAGTTGATGAGCATGATGATCTCGCTGTTGGAGAAACCCACTTTACGGCGGGTGAATACAGCGATCACTTCGGCTCCAACGATCACGCCACCGCCTCTTATTACGAGTCCAACGCCGGAACCCATTAAAATGCCGCCAAAAATGGCGATCAGTAATTTATCTTTTGTAATAGGAGTGATGTCAATAAAAAGTAACCCGACAGACAAAACAAGAACAGCAATGATCGTTTGAACCGCAAATGTTTTTCCTATATTCCGGTAGCCCAGGTAAATAAAAAGCAGGTTAAGGGCAATGACCAAAATGCTGATATTAAAATGGAATATTTCGTGAAGGAGTATGGCAATACCGGTCATACCCCCGTCTAAAAATCTATTAGGAATCATAAAACCCTTCATGGCCAGAACGGCCAAACCCGAACCTGCAATTATATGGAGGAGGTTTTTGATGCTCCATACATGTTTCCAGTCAATGCGGTCGCTTTTATATTTCCTGGACATCATCAGCAGTTGGTTTAGGTTACTAATTTAAGCTAACCTTTTCATTTATTGTTCATTAACTAACGGTAATGTGCCTAATTTATCCGGAAAGCCTGTTATTTCATTTTCAGCAGTTATTTTATCATCAAATATAAATGCCGATCACCAGGGATATTGCAGATAGGATCAGCAATACGACCAGCAATGGCATAATAAATTTATACCATGTCGTCAGGCTAATATTTACCATGGCCAGCGATGGTAATATGAGCCCGGTAGGCGCCAGGAACGACATCAGGCACATACCATACAAGTACGAATTGACAATTTCCCTGCCCGGTACATTTACCAAAATAGCCAGTGCACCAATGATGGGCATGGTCAATACCGCCATACCGGATGAGGATTGTATGAAAATAGAAAAGACAATATAGAACAACAGCAATCCCAGGATAAAGAAAGCAGGTTGGATTCCCTGTACCATATTGGCGGTATAATACAATATGGAATCACTAACATGCCCTTCATTTAAAATGATGGTAACGCCCCGGGCCACCCCAACAATAAAAGCAACCGACAGTAAACTCTGTGCGCCTTTGATAAATTCACTGATGAACACTTTTTCTTTTATGCGGGTGATGACAGCAATTAAAATAGCCGAACCTAAAAACAACGCCGACATTTCGGTAGTCCACCAGTCTAAAAATACAACACCAATGATCATAGTTAAAAAAGTGCTGATATAGATGAGCAGCAGCAGTTTTGTTTTCCAATCCAGTTTGGGTGTGCTGGTTTCGTTACTAATGTTAACTTCATACAACGGTTTTACTGCACCATCAATTTTGTATACCAACGAAGCCGTAGGGTCTTTTTTTATTTTAGCTGCATATCTCAGAATATACCAAACCAATAAAGCAGTAACAATTACCCACAGTATCAATCGCTCGGTCAGTCCGTCCATCCAGTTGATACCGGCGGCATTGGAAGCAATGATGACGGAGAAGGGATTGGAAAAAGCAGGAAGACAGCCGATGGAAGTACCTCCGAAAATGATGGCCAGGGGTACCAGCAGGTCATAACCTGCAGCAAGGAATAGCGGAACCAGTATGGGATAGAATACAAGCGATTCTTCAGCCATGCCGTAGGATGCAGCGAAAAAAGAAAATACGGTTGTAAGTATGATGATGAGCAAGTGTTCACGGCCCTTCATGCTGTGCGCCAGCCAGGTGATGCCTTTTACCATGGCACCTGTTTCGTTGAACACAAACATGAACCCACCGATAATGAGAATGAATAAAATTATATCTACACTATCCATAATTCCCTTGATGGGTGCCTGTAAAATAGCGATGAACCCCTGTTGATTTCTTTTTTGTTTGTTAAACGACCCAGGTACGGATACCGGCTTGCGGATTTCGCCATCAATAAATTTCTCCACTTTTATCCGGATGCCCAGGCTATCCAGTGTTTTTTGTGTAAGTGGCAGTGAAATTTCGCTGGTATCGGTAACCATGGAAAAGTTTTTACCGGTTACCGATAGTTTATTATACTGACCGGCAGGTAACAGCCAGGTGCCAATGGCAGCCAGGATAATAACCATCATTAAAATGGGTATCGGGCCGGGGAACGATCTTTTTTTTGCCATGGTTTATTTTATTTTTCTTTTTCTAATTGCTCAATTGTTTTTTTCGCCGCCGCCAGCCGTATCTTTTTATTCTTCTCCACCAACTTAGCCGTTGCCCATTTTTCTACTTTATGATGCAGAGGAACCAGTAATGCAGCAATGCAAACCAATGCCAGCAACATCAACACAGGCGAGTGGTTGGTTATTCTTTCTAAAAAAGGATGCAGCAGTAAATTAAGAAATTCAAATACAATAAGTAAGGCAATCACACCAAAAAATGCTATCATTTTTGTATTGGTTATAAAACTTCTGCTGAGTAATAAATAAAGGGTAATTAAAATAATTATGCCGATGGCGATTAAGGCGTACTGGATATTTTGTTTGCGTTCTTCCTTTGCTGCAGCCACTTTTGTTTCTTCATCAATCTTTCTTATTTGTTCAGTAAAGGCCAATGCCTGTATCTTATTAAAATTATCCTGGTTAAAAACAGAATCTTTAAGTGCCGACTGCATTTTTAAATAAAAATAAGCACTATCCGGCTGGTTCAAATTATAGTATGCCGTGTTTAAAAAACCGGCAGCTGAAAGTTTTATGATATTGTTATTGACATTTTTTCCTGTCTTCAGCAGCCGCAACGCATATTGCTGGGCTTTTTGAAATTGATTCGTAGTTATCAGGTATGGTAAATAGCTTGTACTGAAATTAATGATCAGTGAGGAGGTGCCAATAGAATCCGTGAGTTTATTGGCTTTTTTAAAAAACAAATTAGCCATTTCAAGGTCTTTAAGCAGCGTATAAGCCTCCCCTTTCTGTATCCATTCAATCAACAGATAATTGGCTTTCGGAAATCTCCGGCTCACCTGTTCCAGTTGGTTAATATACACCAACGCTGAATCGGGCATTTTTTTTCTGAGATAATACCTCCCCATGGTACGGTAATATTGCAACGCCATATAATCAAACATGGGGGCGGATTTATCCGGCAAATTAGCTTCTGCTATTTTAGCGTATTTAAAACTTTCCTCCTCGTTTTTAAGGGTTGAATAACTTTCAGCAATATCAAGATATAAGGAACTTATCCTTCGCTTGTCTTTTGCTTTTTCGGCCATCGGTATCGCTTTAAAAAAATATTCCAATGCAGTTGGACTTTCTCCTTTGCTTCTGAAGAAATTGCCAACTACATTAAGACTAATCGCAAACAGGGAGTCATTTTTTAATTGCTGTGCAATACGGAATAGCTGTACACCCAGGGAGGGGTCCTCGTCGTAATTACCAAAGGTAGCATCATTGGCCTCACGGATTTTGTTGAGAAGGGTAAATTGTTCAATGGGTTTGCTGGTTTTTGAGAGAACCGCCCTCAAACTATCTGTTGTTTTATTAACGTTGAATAAGGACAGGTCTTGTGCAAAAACAGTTTTCCCGATCAAAACCGGGATTGCAACAAACCAAATGTGGATTATTATTTTTTTCATGATTCAGTTAATTTATTCCATGGGCTTACAATAATGCCGTAGCTTCTTTTCTGTTCTTCCTTTCCCCCATATACCAATTTTTTTTCAATTGGCTTGGTATTTAACGCAGCAAAATATTCAATTCCTTTAAAAAAATCCTGCGATATGGTTTCTCCTGCTTTTAATTCCATAGCAGTAAGTTTGCCTGCTTTATCTATAATTATATCCACTTCATTGCCTGTCTTATCTCTCCAGTAATACAAATTGTCTGTAGCACCTGAATTAAATCGTTCTTTCAACAATTCGCTTATTATCATATTTTCAAATAACCCTCCTTTGGCAGCATGGGTGGTAATTTGTTTTGTATTGTTAATACCCAATAGCGAACAGGCAACACCTGTGTCGTAAAAATAGAGCTTGGGTGTTTTAATAATCCGTTTATTAAAATTGCCATGATAAGGCTTTAGCAAATAAATAATATAGCTGCTTTGTAAAACGCTCAACCAGGCTGCTACTGTTTTTTGGTCAATACCACAATCGTTGGATAGTGAAGTAAAATTAAGAATTTGCCCTGTTCTGCCTGCGCATAACTTCAGCAATTTCGTAAACTGCGATAAGTTGCTTATATTTTTTAATTGTCTTACATCTCTTTCAACATAAGTGGTTATATAACCGGTAAACCAATCGGCAGCATTTATTTTTTTTGTAATTACTTCGGGGTAGCCGCCATGTAAAATATGCCATGCATAATCTGCTTTTAATTTTTTATTCTCTTTTAGTTCTTGTATTGATAAGGGTAACAGTTGCAAATAGGCAATCCTTCCTGCCAATGACTGGGAGATATTTTCCTGTAATAAAAAATTATTTGACCCCGTAAGAATAAACAATCCCTTCTTTTTTGTTTCATCCAGCACTTGCTGCAAATAAGAAAACAAATGAGGGGCTCTTTGTATTTCATCCAGTATAGCTCCATTTTTATATTGAGCTAAAAATCCTCTTGGGTCGGTTTTTGAAAACTCTAATATATCGGGATTTTCTAAAGAGATATATGCTTTGTTTGGAAACACTGTTTTGCATAGTGTGGTTTTGCCACTTTGCCTTGGTCCTACCACTGCCACACTCCGGAAAGTTTTAGCCAGCTTTATTAGCCTTATGGTAGCTGTACGATTTATCATGCATTAAAGATAAGCGTATTTTGGACAAATCCGGAATTTAATTCCGGATTTGTCCAAAATCATTTTTTGTATAAAAGTGTAAAAAACGGAATCGGCAGGATTGCCGGATGTTATCTTGCTTCTCTGAATCCTCAATCGTTTTTTAGCACTTGTCACCCGTATCTGCCTATTTAACCCTGTTATACTTTTTCAAAATTTCTATCACCAGTTTATGCGGTAATGCATATGATTTGTTGCCATTGATGCCTTCCATTGTTTCCGCTGCTACCATGGCATTGATGATCGCTTCTTCTGTTGCCTGTATAGTGGCTTCAAACAAAGGATTGATCTGGTCATTGGCCAATGTTTCAACTTTTGTAAAATCTTTCCGTTGAAAAGCTGTTGGATTGGCTGTAGAAAAGGCTATAAAAATATCACCGGAGCCATTGGTGCCTTGTCCGCCTACCTGGCCGATGCCCAATGAAACCCGTTGCACAATTCTTTTTAACTGGTGTGGCAATACCGGTGCATCGGTGGCAACAACTACTATTATAGATCCATCACCAGGCTGATAAGATGGCGGTGCTTTGAATTCATCGTTCAAAGTATCTTTTAGTTCCTTACCTACCGGTACACCGGCAATAGTGAGATTTCTTTTTCTTCCAAAATTGGATTGCACAAAAACACCCAATGCATAAACAGAGTCTTTTATTTTAATAACCCTGGATGAACTTCCCGATCCACCTTTACACCCCAGGCACATCATACCTGTACCGCCGCCCACATTACCTTCTTTTATTAAACCACTTTTAGCATTGTCCAATGCTTCGTATGCATTTTCTTCTTTTACATGAAACCCATAAATGTCATTTAAAAAACCATCGTAGGTTTCTGCCACAACAGGGTAGGTGTACCAAAAATCTTCTTTGTACCATCCTGTTTTTACAAACCATTTCAACACCGCATCCCGTACAACACCCACGCTGTTGGTATTGGTGATCATGATGGGGCCTTCCAGAAATCCTGATTCTGTTACCCAGGTGGTGCCCGTCATTTCACCATTCCCATTCAGGGTATACCAGTTGGCATAAACAGGATTGTTTGTTCTGCCTCTGGGTAAAATGGCAGTAACACCGGTTCGTACCGGGCCCTTGCCACGAATATTTTTCCCTGTTCCGGAAATGAGGGTACTATAACCCACCTCCACACCCTTAACGTCGGTAATGGCATTGAACTTGCCGGGTGTGCCGTCAAAAGGAATCCCAATATCTCTTGCACGGGGTTTTTGTGCAAACAGGCTAATGCAAAACAAAAAGGCGAAGCAGAAAGTTGTAATATTTTTCATGGTAGTTAATGTTTGGTTGTGTATGTCATTATTGTATTTTTTGAAATAATATTTTCACCCCATAATTAATCAGCCATGCTTTTGTTATTTTATTATGCGCTGCATCCTGCGGATTGGCATCCATTTCAAATTCTATCTGGCGGTCGCTTCCATCGGTATAAAAAAATTTAATGGCCGATTCAGGTTTCAGTTCTACTTTTTGACCGTTGGGGCTAACGCGGAAAAGTTTGTTTCCACTACGTTCAATACCTATTTCATTTGTTGCTTTATATTTTCCAACAAATGGCTGCATGGTTACAGTATCCATATTTATTTCTTTGTGCTGATAGGCCATTACTACCGGCTTACCATTTAGTATATGTTGCAGAGCATTGGTTATTGTGGGTGATGGCGATGAATTGTTTGACAGCACAATATAGGTTTGGTCTTTATCAACATTTCTTGCCAGGAAGGTTGTATAGCCCGGCCATCCACCTGAGTGTGAAATAACATAACCCATTTCAGTCTTTTCCATAAATACACCAAAACCATAA
>JANOGE010000094.1:0-1822 GCA_031414035.1 Chitinophagaceae bacterium
GGTTTGATCGTAGACGGTGCGGTTATCATTGTTGAAGCCACACTTCATTTTTTTTCAAGTGAAAAACTAAAAGGGAAATTGACTCAGCAACAGATGGATAATGCAGTGGGCGGAAGTGCCAGGCGTATGATGAGTTCTGCAGCATTCGGCCAGATCATCATCCTGATTGTTTATTTACCCATCCTTTCTTTAGAGGGTGTTGAAGGAAAAATGTTTCGCCCCATGGCAGAGACAGTAGCTTTTGCCATACTGGGGGCATTGATCTTATCACTTACTTATATACCGATGATGAGTGCCTTGTTCCTTTCTAAAAACATCAGCCATAAAAAAACATTTGCTGACAGGATGATGGGATTTTTTCAAAATTTGTATGCCCCATTAATAAAGGGAGCTGTAAAAATAAAATACGGCGTAACTGCTGTTGCACTTGGTTTATTAATTCTAAGCATCATCATTTTTAAAAATATGGGTGGTGAGTTTATTCCCACGCTTGAGGAAGGGGATTATGCCATTGAATTTGTTTTGCCACAGGGCTCTTCCTTAACACAAACTGTTGAAACGATGATGATGGCTGAGAAGATGCTGCTGAAATATCCCGAAACGAAAATGGTTGTGGGCAAAACAGGTGCTGCGGATATAGCAACAGACCCTATGCCACCGGAAGCATCAGATCTGATGGTGATCCTGAAACCTAAAAAAGAATGGACAACTACAAAAGATTTTTATGAACTGGCAGATATCATGAGAGAAAAGCTTTCTACTATCCCAGGAGTTATTGCCGAACCAAGCCAACCCATTCAAATGCGGTTTAATGAGTTGATGACGGGCATACGACAGGATGTGGCCATAAAAATATTTGGTGAAAATTTAGATACGCTGATCGCTTATGCAGATAATGTAGCCAACGTAATACGTCCTGTAAAAGGAATCACACAACCACAGGTAGAACGTGTTGATGGCCTGCCGCAGATCACCATTGAGTACGACAGGGCAAGGCTGGCAGGGTATGGGCTGAATATTGAAGATATAAATCATGTTGTAAGTACAGCATTTGCAGGAGAAGTAGCTGGTGTTGTTTATGAAAATGAAAGAAAATTTGACCTGGTGTTAAGGCTTGACAGCAGTTACCGTACTTCGCTGGATGATGTGAGTAATTTATATGTGCCCCTGGCAAACGGTAACCAGATACCGTTATCGCAGGTTGCCACTGTTGCTTTTAAATCAGGGCCTGCACAGATAAGTCGTGAAGCCGGTAAGCGGAGGATTTATATAAGCTTTAATGTAAGCGGCCGTGATGTAGCAAGTGTGGTAAAAGAAGCGCGGGAAAAATTAAACGAAAAAGTAAAATTACCAACCGGCTATTATTATACCTATGGCGGTACATTTGAGAATCTGCAGAAAGCTTCTACACGGTTAATGATCGTAGTGCCGTTGGCCCTTCTGCTTATCTTTTTTATGCTGTACCTCACTTTTGGTTCTGTAAAAGAAGCCACACTTATTTTTTCGGCTATCCCTATGAGTGCGATTGGAGGTGTATTTGCTTTACTCATCAGGGGTATGCCTTTCAGTATTTCTGCCGGTATTGGTTTTATTGCCTTGTTTGGTGTTGCGGTATTAAATGGTATTGTGTTGATCAACACTTTCAATCAACTGGAAAAAGATGGAATGAAAGACATTATGCAAAGGGTACTGGAAGGAACAAAGATCCGCTTACGGCCTGTTTTAATGACTGCTGCTGTGGCAGCGTTAGGATTTATTCCAATGGCATTATCAACAGGTTCGGGAGCTGAAGTGCAGAAACCTTTGGCAACAGTTGTTATTG